>JACDBF010000025.1 GCA_013695055.1 Actinomycetota bacterium | reverse complement strand
CCATGACAATGGTCTGCCCGAACTCTTTTGCCACTCGGCGCATGAACGACAGGATCTCCGAGCCCCGGCGAGAGTCGAGGTTTCCGGTGGGCTCGTCGGCGAATACGATCTCCGGCCGGCTGGCCAGAGCGCGCGCAGCCGCGACTCGCTGCTGCTCTCCTCCCGAGAGCTCGGTGGGCAAGTGGTGCAGCCTGTCCCTCAGCCCGACGATGTCGATGAGCTTGTCCATCCACTCTTGGTCTGGGTCCCTCTTGGCAAGATCTATCGGGAGACGAATGTTCTCTTCGGCTGTGAGGGTGGGGACGAGATTGAACGCTTGAAAGATGAAACCCACCTTGTCGCGCCGCAGCGCGGTCTTGCGCTTCTCGTCGAGGGCGGTCACCTCAACATCGCCGATGTAGACCTCGCCGGAGGTGAGGTCGTCGAGGCCCGCGAGACACTGCAACAGAGTCGACTTCCCCGAGCCCGATGGACCCATGATCGCGTTGAAGCGGCCGTGGGGAAATTCGATGGAGACGCCATCCAGCGCCCGCACTTCCGTGTGGCCCGATCCGTAGACCTTGACTGCGTCGAGAGCGCGCGAGGCGGCGTACGAGCCGGCGCCCGCCGGGCGTTGCTCGGTTTGCGGAAGCATATGGAGAGCCTTTCCTTAGATGACTTCGATTCCGGCCTCAAGCTATACGTACGCGATCCGCCTCATCTCCGTGAGTACCTGGCGGCCGGTTCCCTCGATGGACGACAGGCCCCTCGAGCGCGCTCGGGAGCCGAGCCCAGCACTCTTTCGGCGCCGGCGGCTTGGATGACCATTGCGCGACAAGACTGCATCGCTGCCGGTGACGCTGGACAGCGACAGGGCTGCGATGGCGACCGCCAGGAGCCCATCTGCGATCAATGGGTTCAGCCCTCGCACCCGGTCGACCCCGGTTCTGATCACCTCCACCGATCCAGGTTAGGGGGTCGTCACTAACGGGGCGTCGTGCCCGATGACGATTGCCTTCTCATCCTCGGGGACTACCTGCGCCGCCCAGGCGCTTTTGCTATCCTCCAGCTCACACGGGGTCGGAAGCAGGGGGGATCGATGGCTGACGGCGCGGCAAATCGGGAGTCGGGCGCGACGCACTCCGACGGAGGCGACGGGGGGGCGCTGAAGCGCGTCATCAGCGGCAAGCTTCTGCTGCTCTTCATTCTGGGGGACATGATCGGAGGCGGCGTCTACGTCCTCGTGGGCGAGGTCTCGCTGGAGACCGGCGGCGCCGTATGGACCGCTTTCTTGGCAGCGTTCGTGCTCGCCTTGCTCACGGCCGGGTCCTATGCAGAGCTGGTGACCAAATACCCGCGCGCGGCGGGCGCGGCGCTCTATGTGCACAAAGCATTCAAGATCCAGTTCGTCACCTTCATCGTCGCCTTCTTGGTGATGTCATCGGGCATAACCTCCGCAGCGGCGCTGGCCAAGGCCTTTGCCGGCGACTACTTCTCTGAGTTCCTAGAGGCCCCCCAGCTTCTGGTTTCGCTGCTGTTCCTCGGGGCGCTCTTCCTGATCAATATGCGCGGCATCTCGGAGTCGGTGAAGACGAATGCAGTCTTTACGATCATCGAGGTGGCGGGCTTGCTGCTCATTATCGTCATCGGCGTATTCGCATTGGGAGGAGGGAGCGCCGACGTGGGTAGGACGCTCGAGTTCAAGCAGGGCGCCACTCCGATTGGAGCGATCATTGCCGGCGTCACGATCGCGTTCTACGCTCTGATCGGCTTCGAGGACGCTGTGAATGTGGCCGAGGAAACCGAAGATCCGAGCCGGGTCTTTCCCCGGGCTCTCTTCGGGGCGATGCTTCTCGCGGGAGTGGTCTATCTGGCGGTCACGCTGATCTCGGTGATGGTTGTGGATCTGAAGACGCTCGGAGCCTCGGACGCTCCTCTGCTGGAGGTCGTGAAGGCGGGCCCGGTTGACATCCCGCCCTTGTTTTTCTCGGGAATCGCATTGTTCGCCGTAGCGAACGGAGCCTTGATCAACATGATCATGGCGTCGCGCATCGTCTACGGGATGGCTTCGCAGGGGATCGTCCCAACAGTGTTCGCCCGCGTTCTTCCGGGCCGGAGGACTCCGTGGGTCGCGATCGTGTTCACCACCGCTCTGTGTGCTGCCCTCATCATCACCGGGGACCTTGGGGTGCTCGCCGACACGACGGTCATGTTGCTCTTGATCGTTTTCACGATAGTGAACATCTCGGTGCTCATGCTTAGGAGGGACCCCGTGGATCACGATCACTTCACGACCCCGACGTTCGCACCCGTCTTGGGCGCCGCCGTCTCCTTGTTCTTGGTGACGCAAAATGAGGCCGAGATCTATCTGCGGGCCGGTATCATCGTGGTGATCGCGCTCGTCTTCTGGGTCATCAACGCCGCGAGCCCGGGCGAGCGCCGGGAGATGGATGCCGAGGCGTTCTCGGGCTGACCTCATTCTCTTCGCCCACGAGGACGCGCTGTAATCCTTCCTGGCAATAAGAATGAGGGATGAGCGCGCGCGGGTTGCTCGTGGGAGTAAAGGTCGTCGATCTTGCCCGTGTGCTTGCGGGCCCGTTTGCGGCGCGAGTGCTGGCCGAGATGGGAGCAGACGTTGTGAAGGTCGAGTTCCCGAACGGGGATCCGGCGCGCACCATCGGACCGCACCTCGGAGCGAGGTCTTTGTATTTCTCGTCGCTGAACAGCGGCAAGCGAGGTGTCTGCTTGGACCCCGGCGCGCCCGGGGGCCGGGCGGCGCTCGAGGCCCTGCTGGCCGGCGCGGACGTCGCCGTCACGAACTTCAAGCACGCGAGCGCGCTCTCTCTCGGTCTTGACGCCCACGCGCTTCTTGAACGCCACGAGCGACTGATCGCCGTCGCCGTCGCCGGGTACGCACACGACGACGAACGTGCCGACGAGGGAGTCTTTGACGTCACCGCTCAAGCCGAAAGCGGGATCATGTCGGTCACGGGCACGCCGGGTGGGCCGCCCATCCGGGCCGGCGTCGCCCTGAGCGATCTCGCCGCAGGGATGTGGGCCGCTTTGGGGGCTGCGGCGGCCCTGTATGCGCGCGAGCGCGATGGGCGCGGGCGCGCCGTCGAAGTTCCGTTGATAGATGCGACTCTGCCGCTCTTGGCCTATGTCGCCACCAGCGCACTCGGTACCGGCGTCGAACCTCCTCCCGTGGGCGCGGGCCATCATTCGCTGTGCCCCTATGGCGCGTGGCCGGCGCTCGATGGCTGGATCGTGATAGCCGTGCTCGCCGACAAGTTCTGGCCCCCGTTGTGCGCGACGCTCGGGCTCGACGGGCTGGCGGGGGACCCTGCTCTTGCGACGAATGCCGGTCGCTTCGCGGCCCGCCCTAGAGTCGACGCGGCCATCGGGAGCGCGCTCGCCGAAGTCACGGTGCAGGAGGCGATCGAGGGACTCAGAGCCGCGGGCGTGCCCAGCGCCCCGGTCCTCGGGGTCTTGGACGCGCTCACGTCTCCTTATGTGCAGCGGCGGGGGATCGTGGCCACCGTCGATGCGGCCCAAGGCCCCTACCGCGTGGCTCAGGGACCGCTGTGGGACCGCGCTCCCGTGCGCCCGGCCCCGGCTCTGGGCGAGCACTCCGAGGAGGTACTGGCGGAGCTGTTGGGCCGGGACTCGCCGGTGATCGGCAGGGTGCTGGATGAGGTTCACGCGCGCACCACTTGATCGGGCCCGTGAGAGACATACTTGACCCGTGGCCACGGAAGCCGTCGAAGTCGAAGTCGCCGGAAGGGAAGTGCGGGTAACCAATCCCTCCAAGGTCTTCTTCGCGCGTTCGGGCATCACGAAGCTCGACATCGTGAACTACTACCTTTCGGTCATGCCCGGCGCGCTCATGGGGGCCAGGGAGAGGCCCACGACGATGTATCGCTGGCCTAACGGTGTCGAGGCTCCCGACGACGCGTTCTATCAGAAGAGGACGCCGAGCCACCGGCCCGAATGGCTCGCGACTACCACCATCCGCTTCCCGAGCGGGCGATCGGCTGAGATGCCGGTGGTGGCCGACGCGGCGCACATCGTGTGGCTGTTGAACCTCGGCTGTCTGGATATAAACCCATGGCCTGTGCGGCGCTCGGACGTGGATCGTCCCGACGAGCTGCGCATCGATCTCGATCCCACCCCGGGCATCCCTTTCTCGGACGCCCGCAAGGTGGCAATGTGCGCCCAGTCGGTTCTCGACGACTATGGGCTCGCCGGGTTCCCCAAGACTTCCGGCAAGCGCGGCATACATATCTACGTGCGGATTGAGCCCGAATGGGATTTCACCGAGGTGCGGCGTGCGGCCCTGGCCCTTGCGCGCGAGGTCGAGAGGCGTGTGCCCGACATCGCAACAACCGCATGGTGGAAAGAGCAGCGCCACGGCGTCTTCGTCGACTACAACCAGAACGCGCGCGACCGAACGATCGCGAGCGCCTATTCGATCCGGCCCGTGAGCGACGCACGGGTCTCCTGCCCGCTTCTGTGGAGCGAGGTAGAGGACGTCGAGCCGGAAGAGCTCAACATCTCGACCGTGGGCCCGCGCGTCGAGAAGCTCGGCGATGCCGGCGCCGCCATCGACGATTCCCCGGGACGGTTGGACTCGCTGTTGGAGTTGGCTGCACGAGACGAACGCGAGGGACTGGGCGACGCGCCCTGGCCCCCTCATTTTCCCAAAGCGAAGAGCGAGCCACCGCGCGTGCAACCCTCGCGGCGAAAGAAAGCTCAGCCGCGCGACACGAGCACCTGATCGAGGGTGCACGCGCGCGGCTCTTTGTCATCACGCCAGCGCAGCAGGCGAGTGGCATGGCGGAAGCGAACGCCCTGCATGTAGTCGTAAGAGACCTCGCACACGAGCACGGGATCGAGCGGCACCCAGGATTGGTCTTTCTGGGCGGCCCACCGACTGGGCCCACCGGGGGCACGGCCGCCCTCGAAGCCCGTCTCCTTTTCGAGCGGCTTTAGCGTCTGAAGAAGGTCGCGCCTCTCTGCCGCTTTGAACGATGAGGTGTGCCCGACCAGGTGCAAGGTGCCTTCGTCGTCGTATAGACCCAACAGCAGAGAGCCGACCCCGTCCTTGGACTTCGACAACCGGTAGCCGCCGACGACGCAGTCGGCAGTGCGCCGGTGCTTGATCTTCACCATCGTGCGCTCGCCGGGGGAGTAGGGCGCGCCGGCCTGTTTGGCGATGAGCCCGTCGAGTCCCAATGACTCGAGCCCGATGAACCACTCCGAAGCCTCGTCGAAATCCGAGGTTTGGGGGGTGAGAGTCACGTTGGTGCCGCGACCGGTCGATGGCAGCTGAGGCTTGCCAAAGATCCCGTGGAGCTTTTCTCTGCGCGTGGCTAGTGGTTGGGATCGGAGGTCATCCTCGCCGAGTCCCATCAGATCGAAGATGACGAAGCTCGCCGGCGTTTGCTCGGCCAGAAGGGCGATGCGGCTGGCGGCCGGATGTATGCGCTGGAGCAGCGAATCGAACTCGAGCCCATGCCCGCCGGTGATCACGATCTCTCCGTCGGCGATGGCGCCGGCCGGAAGAGCGGCGGTGAGCGCCGGCAGGAGCTCGGGAAAGTAGCGGCCCAGCGGCTTGCGGTCGCGGCTGAACATCTCGATGGAATCCCCGGCGGCAAAGACGAGAGCCCTGAACCCGTCCCACTTGGGCTCGTAAAGCC
>JACDBF010000001.1 GCA_013695055.1 Actinomycetota bacterium | reverse complement strand
TCGAGGAACTCGTAGAACCCGGATCCTCCAAAGATGCCGGTCTCTGCTCGGGCAGGAAGCATCGAGCAAACGTTATCTGCTTCAACTGATCGCAGGTCTAGTCGGGATCCGAGCTACAGAAATTTCTTGAATGTTTATCTCCAGGCGGCGTCTGGCTCCGACGCGTCCCTGCAATGGGACGGTTACCGTCGAGGCCATGAAGATCGGTGATTACGCGTTCTTGTCTGACTGCCGCTCGGCGGCCCTTGTCGGACGCAATGGTTCGGTGGACTGGTACTGCGTCCCTCGGTTCGACTCGCCTTCGGTGTTCGCCCGCCTGCTTGACGGCAGCGCAGGGCATTGGTGGCTGCGCCCTGAAGGCGACTACGACCACAAGTGGTGCTACATCGATGACACCTTGGTGCTTCGGACCGTGTTCGAAGGAGAGTCAGGGAGAGTGCAGCTGACCGAAGCTCTCGCGCTCGAGCCGGGGTCGCGTGGTCACGAGATCGGCAAACGGTCTCCCAATGTGCTGCTTCGGCGGATCGAAGGGCTCGACGGTCGTGTCGAGATGGCTACGGAGTTCGCGCCCCGGTTCGAGTACGGACTCACGACGCCTCATATCGACGGGGCCGACAAGGAGCTTGTTGTCAGCGGCGGACCAGTGATGCTCAAACTCCCCACCAACGTAGCGATGGACTATGAGTCCGGCACCGCAACCGCCACCTTTACGGTCAACGCAGGCGAGACAGCCGAGTTCGCGCTCTCGTATGCACCGACCTACGGGGTCGAAGAGCCGATGGAGCTCGATGTCGGTTCGGCGCTCAACGACACGATCGAGTCATGGCGATCGTGGGTCGAGATCCACGATCGATACCAAGGCGATCACGCCGGCGAGGTTCAACGCAGTGCGCTCGTGTTGCAGGGCCTGACGTTCCAACCCACCGGTGCCGTCATAGCGGCTGCCACGACATCCTTGCCGGAGGAGGTGGGAGGCAAGCTCAACTGGGATTACCGGTTCGCCTGGCTGCGGGACCTGAGCCTCACCATGCGGGCGCAATGGGTCGCTGCCTGTCCGGATGAAGCGGACAGGTTGTTCCGATTCATCGCCCGCGCTGGAGGCAGTTTCGCGGGGGAGAACGTTCAGATTGTCTACGGGGTGGAAGGGGAACGCGATCTCACCGAACGGACACTCGATCACCTGAGTGGCTGGCGTAACAGCAAGCCTGTACACGTTGGCAACGATGCCTGGGATCAGGTCCAACTGGATGTCCTCGGAGAAGTGCTCGACGCGGCTTGCTTGCTCAAAGATCAGCTCGGGGATCTCGATGAAGAGATGCAGAGCTTCTTGACCGGTTTGGCCGATCGTGCGGCCGAATGCTGGCAGCAGCCGGACGCGGGTATGTGGGAAGCGCGCGACCAACAGCGTCAATACCTTTCTTCGAAGGTGATGTGCTGGGTTGCTCTCGACCGTGCGCTGAAGCTTGCAGACTGCCTGGGTTCCGAGGCCGACCCGCAACGCTGGTCTTCGACGCGAGAGGACATCCGGGAGGCCGTGCTCGAGCAGGGTTGGAGTCACAAGATCGGCGCCTACGCAGGGGCTTTCGGGTCTGACGAGCTAGATGCTTCCGTACTACTCCTCCCGCTCGTCGGGTTCCTCCCTGCCGGCGATGAGCGCATGCGGGCGACTATCGATGTCGTCGAGAGCGAGTTAGGGGGACCGGGACTGATTCGCAGGTGGCCAGGCGAAGAGAGTGGCTTCGTCATCTGTACCTACTGGCTCGTCGAATGCCTTGCCCTTGCTGGTGAATTGGAGCGCGCTCGGAAATGGTTCGATCGGGCGACATCTTTCGCGAACGATCTCGGCCTTCTTGCCGAGGAGGGCGACCTACATAGCCACGAGCTCTTGGGCAACTACCCTCAGGCCTTCTCGCACGTAGGTCTGATCAACGCGGCTTGGCGGCTCACAGAAGCAACGTCGGGCAAAGACACCGAAACGAAGGGAGCATCGTGACAGGGATCCTCGAAGGCAAGGTCGCGCTCATAACAGGTTCGGACTCTGGTATCGGCCAAGCGAGCGCCATCGAGTTCGCCCGTGAAGGGGCCGATGTGGTGATCAATTATCTCCACGACAAGGAAGGCGCAGAGACTACGCTTGCGAAAATCGAAGACCACGGGCAGCGCGGGCTAGTGGTGCAAGCAGACATCAGCGATGAAGAGCAGGTGACCGGTCTCTTCTCGCAAGCCGTGGGTCATTTCAGGACCGTAGACATCTTGATGAACAACGCTGGGGTCGATGCATCCGGGAAAGAAGTTGCCGATCTGCCCACCGAGACGTGGGATCGCGCGATCAAGACGAATCTCTACGGAGCGTTCTTCTGCTGCCGGAGGTTCATAAACATCAGGAAGGATGCTGGGGGTGGCGGCAAGATCATCAACGTGAGCTCAGTGCACCAAGACATCCCGAACGCGGGCGGCTCGGATTACGACTGCTCGAAAGGAGCTATACGTAGCCTCACCAGAACTCTCGCTCTGGAGCTCGCACCTCACGGAATCAATGTAAACAATCTCGGTCCTGGGATGGTCTTGACACCGTTCAACCAGGCCGCCATCGACGACCCTGAGTTGCTGGACAAACAGGTCCAAAGCATCCCGATGAAGCGCGCCGCGGAGCCGAGCGAGATCGCGCGGCTTGCCGTCTTTCTTGCATCGAAGGACGCTGACTATGTTACGGGCTCGGACTACTTCATGGACGGGGGTCTCATGCGCAACGTCGGCCAGGGCGCCTGAGATCCTCGAGTCTTATTTCCCGGTGATGGCATCGACGGGCATAAGACAGGGGTGGGTCGCCAGGGAATCGTGCGCCGACCGGACCGGGCTACGGGGTCCCGTTCGACTTCTCGGTGACGGTGTGACCATTCTGCCTGAGGATCGCGTCATCGAGTGCTAGGCAGCGGCTGACCGCCAACATGAGGCTGTTGATCAAAGATCGTGCGGAGCCACCACCCAAGCGAATCCGCCGAGCCCCTCGACGAAGGAGTCAGATCACGCAACCAGGTCACGTACAGGGGCCAGAGCCGCCAGGTGTACCGCAACGATTCAGCATCGGAGAGCAGATTGTCGCCAGGCTGGTGGTCAGAACGCAAGCCCGTGCCGCTCGACAATTCTGGAGGTGGCCTCGAGGTCGGCGTCACATTCGTAAGGGGCCGCCAGCGCGGCGAGCGACTCCGGGTCCGGCGGCTCCGTCATGGTGCCCAAGGCGCGGAAGAACTGCTCCAGACCGGCGGGGGAGATGATTTCGAGCGCGGATGCAGGCTCGTCCCCTGCGTTCCAGAACGTGTGCCACTGGTTCCGGGGTTTGAAGATTAGATCCCCGGGTTCGCCGACGACCTCCTCGTCGCCCAGAATCGCTCCGATGCGGCCCTCCAGCACAT
>JACDBF010000447.1 GCA_013695055.1 Actinomycetota bacterium | reverse complement strand
CCTTGGGGGCCGTCGAGGTGCCGTACTCCATCTCGGTTCCGGATAGGTCGCTCGATCGGGAGCCGGCCGTCAGGGCTTTTCGGCGACTCGCCGAGTTCGCTCTCGAACGCACGCCGGAAGCGCTGCTCGATGTGTTGCGCTCATCGTTGATCGGGCTCGAGGACTCAGAGGTGCGCGCACTCGAACGGCGCGCTCGCCTCGAGGGAGTGACCCTCGCCGAGCTGATCGCGCGGCGCCCGACCGGCGTGCCGGCGGGGGTGGCCGGCCGTCTCGCCGAGCTATTAGAGCTCTCCGAGATTCTGGCGACGCATCGCGACGACGATGCCGAGGAGGCTTTCTGGGCCGTCTGGCGCGCGGCTTCCCATTACCGCGCGCTTCGAGAGAACGCCGGCGAGACCTCCGGCGGAGATGTCGAGCGAGAGCTCGAGTCGCTCGCGGTGTTCGCGCGCGCTCTTGGACGTTTCGTAGAGCGCAGGCGTGGCTCGGGCACGCTCGGCGAGTACCTCGAGTCCATCGGGCGAGCGGACTTCGGAGCCGATCCGTGGCTTCCGCCGGCCCGCCGCAGGGGCGGGGTCGAGCTGCTGTCTTTTCACGCTTCCAAGGGACGGCAGTGGTCGCTGGTCGTCGTCTGTGGCTGCGTGGAAGGTCTCATACCCAAGGGCAGGAGGGCGCGTGGGCTCTTTGATCCATATTTTCTCGATCGGCTGAGCCCGGTTCAGCGTGTTCTCAAGAACGAAGCTGAGGACCGCCGGGTCTTCTACGTGGCGACCACGCGCGCACGCGATCGGTGCGTGATCACCACTTCGCCTGGAGCATCCCGCCGGGGTCAGCCGACCAGGTTCATCAACGAGCTGATGGGGGAAGCCGCGTCCCCTCTACCGGACGCGGAGCCCGCACCGCTTACGTTTTCCGAGGCGGCCGCTCGAATGCGGCGTGCGCTGGCCGACGTAACGGCCGCCGCTCCCCTGCGCCTAGCGGCTTTGGGAGCGCTCCAGCGCATCTGCAAGGTGGATCCAGAATGCGCGGCCGCGCAGCCGCGCGGCTGGTGGTGGCGGTGGGGTTGGACCGAAGGCGCGGCCGCGATCAGGGCCCAGTCGGGCGGCGAGGAGCTACCCCCGGACAAGCTCCGGACCAGCTACTCGCGCATCTCCAAGTACGACAACTGTGGCCTCGCGTATCTGTTCTCGGTCGTGCTTGGGCTCGACCCGGACAGCTCTCACAACATGGCGTTTGGAAGTTGGATACATCAGATCTTCGAGGACGCGGAGAAGGAGCCCTCTCCGGAGCAACGAGCCGGCGGCCGGCGGCGACTCACCAACGGGCCGATGATGGCCGAGCGCTTTCACGAGCTCTTCGAGGAGACCGTATTTCCAAACCTGGCCATAGCTCGCCAGTTCCGGCGCGACGGCCTCGTGCTGCTCGAGCGCTACGAGCATCATTTGAAGCCCGGCAAGGCGCTGATGAGCGAGCATCGGTTCAACGTCGACTTCGATGGTCACCTCATCAGGGGACGGATCGACCGGGTCGACAAGCTCGGCAACCGGCTGATCGTCTATGACTACAAGACGTCTCGTTCGGCGATCTACGCGAACGAGGCCAAGGACTCGTTGCAGCTCGCCATCTATTATCTCGCCGCGACCACCGATCCGGACATCTCCCAGCACGGAGAACCCGCGTCGATGCAGCTCGTCTACCCGGCCGTGATGTCGCGGGGAGATGTCGCCCGCCGTTGCCAGAAGCCGGAGGAAGCAGAGCTTGTGCTCGAGCGGTTGCCCGGCCTGTTGCAGGGCGTCCTTGATGAGGACTTCCGGCCCAGCCCCGAAGCCGATTGCAGGTGGTGCAAATTCAAGCCCTTGTGCCCGCTGTGGCCCGAGGGGCGGGAGCTGCCGGCATGAAGACCAGCGCTGCGGTCAGGGCGGCACTCAAAGGCTATGACCCCACCGAAGAGCAATGGCTGGCGATCGCTCACCCGCTCGAGCCCGTCTATCTAGTCGCCGGCGCCGGCGCCGGCAAGACCGCCATCATGGCCGCACGCATCGCCTGGATCATCGAGAACAAAGGCATTGCTCCATCTCAGATCCTGGGCCTCACGTTCACGAACAAGGCCGCGGGCGAGCTCGAAGAGCGCGTGAACGCGGCGCTCGATGTGATCGACGACGCCCACGGATCTTGGTCGCGGGGCGAAGCTACGGTGCAGACGTACAACGCATTCGCAGCCTCGATCGTTCGGGACCACGGTTTGCTGGTGGGCGTCGAAGCCGAAGCCGGTCTGCTGTCGGAGGCCCAGCAGTGGCAGCTCGTTCTCACCTGTATCAACGACCTCCCCGCCTTCGACGCGATCGAGCTCCGTACGGCCGCCACCTTGGTGCGGTCGACGCTCGCGCTCGCATCGGCGGTGGCAGATCACGTCATCACAGTCGCAGACGTCGAAGCGGCCGCGGACGGGCTCTTGTCCTCGAAGTCCTTGGACGAAGAGAGCATGATCGTGGCCCGAAGGCGCAAGGAGCTGTGCCGGGCTGTGGCCGCATACCAAGTCGCAAAGCAACGCCACGGGCGGATCGACTTCTCCGACCAGATCACCAAAGCGGTCGAGATCCTCGAGGGTCATTCTCTGGTACGCCGCTCCTACCAGGAACGATTCCCGATCGTGCTGCTCGACGAGTATCAGGACACGAACGTAGCCCAGCGCCGCCTCATCCAGGCCCTCGTTCCGCGCGGCGGAGCCGTGACCGCGGTCGGCGACGCGCGCCAGGCCATCTACGCGTTCCGGGGAGCAACCATGTACAACCTCATCGGCTTTCCCGGCCACTTCCCCCGGAAGGAAGGGACCTACGGCGAGATCTCGTTGTCCGAGAACTTCCGTTCGGGCAGCAGGATCTTGGAGGTCGCCAACGACATCGTCTCTCGCATACCCGAAGCGCGCAGGCCGGGAGCCCCGCTACACGCTTATCCGGACAATGGTGAAGGCCGCGTGGCGCTCGGACTGTTCTCCGACGAGCGCTCGGAGGCCGAGTGGATCGCATCGGAATGCGAGCGGTTGCACCAGGACGCGCCCAAGCAAGGGAAAGGGACGGTTGCATGGCGCGACATCGGCGTCCTGGTGCGGCGTAAGGCGGCCATGGCCGCCATCATCGAAGCACTCGACAAGCGCGACATTCCCGTCGAGATCGTCGGGCTCGGCGGCCTGCTGCAGACCCCCGAAGTGATTGAGGTCGTGGCCTGGTTGCGGTGCCTGGATACGAAGCCCGCGGCTAACCGGTGGGCCGCCAGGGTGCTGCTCGGCCCTCGGTGGCGCGTCCACTACCGCGACCTCGCTCGGTGCGCGCGCTGGGCGGCCGATCGCAACTATGACCTCAAGCTGCGGCTCGCCGGGGGCGACGAAGAGCTGGCGAACGACATGGAGCCGGGCGATGTCGGGTTTTCCCTGCTGGAAGCTTGCGCCCATGCCCAGGAGATCGAGGGCCTCGGGCCCGAGGCCCGCCGCCGGCTTGTGGATTTTGAAGCCCGGTTGGCTCGGCTTCGAAAGCGTGCCACGGCCCCCTTGCTCGAGCTCGTTCAGGAGGTCATCCTCGAGACCGGGCTTGGCGACGCCCTGGAGGCATCGACGGCTCGGAGCGCTCCGGCGGCACGCCAAAACCTCGCCGCCCTCTTGGATCATGTCGCCGCCTTCTCGCCGGTCGAGGGGGACGCGGATCTGCGGAGCCTGCTCGCCTATCTCGACGCCGCAGACGACGCGGAGGAGACGCTCGAGGCCACACAGCCGGCTGCCGGTGACTCGGTAAAGCTCATGACCATTCACGCTGCCAAAGGATTGGAGTTCGAATGCGTCTTCGTGCCATCGGTCAGCGCGTCCAAGAACGCCAACGACGAGTACGTCTACTCGATCTTTCCAAATGAGAGAGCCAGCAATCCGCTGACCTCCTACACGGAGCTGCCCTATGAGGTGCGTGAGGACAAGGACTACATGCCGCGCTTTACGGGCAAGCTCGGCGACTTCAAGAAGGCGGTCAAAGAGCGCGTGCGCGAGGATGAAAGGCGTCTCTTCTACGTCGCTCTCACGCGCGCGCGGCAGAGCTTGTCGGTGACGGCCGCGTGGTGGTACGGGCGTGACAAGAGGAGCAAAGGACCTTCTCTGTTCTGGGATGAGGTGCGTGTGCTCGAGGAAAGGGGCCTGCTCGAGGTGGTGGTCGAAGCCGAGGAGCCCTTAGAGAACCCGCTGTTCGGCGCGCTCGAGTCGCGCCGCGCGTGGCCTCCGGAGGCGAGGCCGGGGGCGGACGATCCGCTTTTCGAGCAAGGTTGGGGAGCAGCGGCCGAGGCCGTCATCGAAGGCGATCAGAGTCTCGAGACTTTGACCGAGGGACTTCCGACCGACCAAGGGGTTGCCCTGGTGGAGCTCCGCAGTCGCCTGGACGCCGAGCTCGCGCTCATCGAGAAGGCAAGCTCCGCGGGCGAGTCTGACGGAGTGAAGGCCACCCGCATCATCTCGGCAACCGACTTCATAGGACTTGAGCAGGGAGCGCCCGGCGCACGCTCTGTGGCCCGCTCCGCTCCCGAGCGACCGAGTGCCGCGCGCCGCCTCGGCACCGAGGTTCACCGGGCCATCGAAGAGCACAGCCGGGCTCGCAACGAGCCGTTGTGGACGGCCGCGCCTTTTCCCGAGGAAGACGAGCTCGACGAGCCCATGCTCGTCGGAGGCGACGACGAAGTCCAAGTCAAGCTCGCCCGCTGGGCCGAGCTCGGTTTCGGGGATCGCGCGATCGGACGGCTTCCCTCAGGCGAGCCGATGATCGAGATTCCTTTCTCGCTGAGGGTGGGCGATGACATCGTGCGGGGCAGAATCGACGCCGTGTACGAGACCGACGACGGCGGGTTTGAGATCGTCGACTTCAAGACCGGCGGACGCTTCGAGCCGGGCGAGATCGATCAGCTGGCCGTCTATGCCCGGGCCCTGGTGGCGAACGGCCTGGTTCCGGAGGGCGGTTCGGTCATCCTGACGTACGCGTTCCTCGACGGCGGGGACCCTCTCACGCGCCCTTACTCAGGCTGAGGCGTTGCCGACTATCATCGACTCCGGTGTGTCGGGAAGTCTGGTCGACGGTTAGCCGAACGCGACCAGGAGGATCCAGCCGGAATGCGCGAACCGCCGGAACGCACGACACCAGGGGCCGGCGTGCCGCGCATGATGGTCAGGGCGCTGCGAGCCTTCCTCGTTATCGAATCCTCCGGAGCGCTCGCCTTATTGGCCGCGACGCTCGTGGCGTTGTCGTGGGCGAACTCGCCGTGGGGCGCCACCTACGGGGAGCTCTGGGGTTGGGAAGTGCCGGTGCGACTCGCGGGTTTCGAGCTCGTCGAGAGCCTGCGGGGCTGGGTAAACGACGGCGCCATGACGCTCTTCTTCTTCGTCGTCGGCCTCGAGATCAAGCGCGAGCTCGCGAGCGGCGAGCTGAGCGACCGGCGCGCCGCGGCTCTACCCCATCGTCGCCGCCGTGGGCGGGATGGCCCTACCGGCCCTGATCTTCGCGGGGCTCACTGCCGGGGGGCCGGGCGCTACGGGATGGGGGGTGCCGATGGCCACCGACATCGCCTTCGCAGTTGGCGCCTTGGCGCTGCTGGGCCCCCGCCTCCCGGCCGGCCTAACCGTGTTTCTGCTCACCCTGGCCATCGTCGACGACGTCGGCTCGATCATCGTCATAGCGCTCTTCTACTCCGACACCATCGATGCCGCGGCTCTCGGGGTCGCGTTGTTGCTCGTAGGCGCCGTCGGCGCGCTGAAGGGCCTCGATGTTAGGTGGGTGCCGTTGTACGTGCTCGTGGGGGTCGCCGTATGGCTCGCCATCTTGCGTTCGGGCGTGCCCGCCACCATCGCGGGCGTCGTACTCGGTCTCATGACTCCAGCGCACGCGTTGAGTCCGGCGTCGGTGGGACCTCGGCGGATCTCGAAGGCTCTGCGCCGCAGTCCTGTCCGCAGCGGCGACCGAGATCCCCCGGCCCGGCCCGAGGAATTGCAACCGGTCGCCGAACGCCTCGAGCAAAGCCTGCATCCCTACACCAGCTACGTGGTTCTGCCGTTGTTTGCGCTTGGCAACGCGGGCCTCGTGCTCGACTCGCAAACCCTGGCGGGCATGTTTTCCTCTCCGGTGGCGCGCGGGCTCGTAGTGGCGCGCGTGGCCGGCAAGCTCGTGGGCATCACCGGATTCGCGTGGCTGGCGGTGAGATTTGGAATCGCGTCCTTGCCCGCGGAGATCGGCTGGCGGCACATCACCGGCGCCGGGACGGTGGCCGCAGTGGGTTTTACGGTCTCGTTGTTCGTGGCCGAGCGCGCCTACTCGGACCCGGCCCTAGTAGATGCGTCGAAAGTCGGCTTGTTAGCGGCATCGCTGATCGCCGCGGCCGCCGCCACCCTCGTCTTGCGGACGCCGCCCCCGGGCAAATAGATGGCACGCACGGGCGATGATAGGAGCGTGAGGTCCTCGAGCGATTCTCTCCCGCAACGCGCGCTTGGTTCGAAGGCGCGTTTCGGGAGCCCACTCCCGCGCAGTGGGGGGCCTGGGAGGCGATAGCCGAAGGCCGCAACGCGCTGGTCATTGCACCCACCGGCTCGGGAAAGACGCTGGCGGGCTTTCTGTGGTCCATCGACCGGCTCGCCGCAAGACCCGAGGTCGATGATAAGGAGCGGTTGCGCGTGATCTACGTCTCGCCCCTCAAGGCTCTGGCGGCAGACATCGAGCGCAACTTGCGGACGCCGCTGAGCGGCGTGCGCGCGGCTGCGGGACGTTTGAGTCTCAAAGCTTCGGACATCCGAGTGTCGGTGCGCACGGGGGATACGCCCCAAGAGGAGCGCCGCAAGTTCGCGTCCGCCCCTCCAGACATCTTGATCACCACCCCGGAGTCGTTGTTTCTCATCCTCACGTCACAGGCGCGCGCTGCGTTGCGGTATGTCGATACGGTGATCGTCGACGAAGTCCACGCTCTTGCCGGTAACAAGCGGGGGGCGCACCTCGCCGTGAGTCTCGAGCGACTCGATCATCTCGCCGGGCGGCCGCTACAAAGGCTGGGCCTGTCGGCCACGGTCCGGCCCCCCGATGAAGTCGCCCGCTTCCTGGGGGGCGTGCATCCGGTAACCGTGGTCAACCCGGTCGCGACCAAGACGTTCGACCTTTCTATCGTCGTGCCCGTGGAAGACATGACGCAGCCAGGGGAGATCACCGGCGACGTGACTTCAAATGGAGGGGAAAGAGAGATCGAGGAAGAGTCGCTCGAGGCGGTGGCGCGCGCCAGCGCGTGGCCGCATATCGAGGGGCGCATCCTCGAGCTGATAAGGAAAAACTCGAGCACGATCGTGTTCGTCAACTCGCGCCGTCTGGCCGAACGTTTGTGCAACCATCTCAACGAGATCGCCGGCGACGAGGTGGCGCGCGCTCATCACGGGTCGGTGAGCAAGGAACGCCGACGCCTCATCGAAGAGGACCTCAAAGCCGGAAGGCTGTCGGCAGTAGTGGCGACCAGCTCGTTAGAGCTCGGGATAGACATGGCCGATGTGGAGCTGGTGGTTCAGGTCGAGGCACCGGGCTCCGTTGCTTCGGGATTGCAGCGCATCGGAAGAGCCGGGCATCAGGTTGGGGCCGTGAGCCGCGGGGTCATGTTTCCCAAGTATCGAGGAGACCTGCTCGAGTGCGCGGTCGTCTCCGAGCGCATGCGCGCCGGCCTCATTGAGGCGTCTCGATGCCCGCGCAATCCGCTGGACGTTCTTGCTCAGCAGATCGTCGCCATGGTCGCCATGGACGATTGGGAAGAGGGCGACCTCGAAGCCATCATCGCGCGCGCGGCCCCCTTTCACGACTTACCGGCCAGCGCTTTTGAAGCAACCCTCGACATGCTCTCAGGACGCTATCCCTCACACCAATTCGCCGAGCTGCGGCCGCGCCTGAGCTGGGACCGAGCGACGGGCATTCTGACCGCCCGCTCGAACGCGCAGAGCCTAGCGGTCACCTCGGGCGGAACCATTCCCGATCGCGGTCTGTTCGGCGTCTTTCTCGCGGGACGCGAACGCGCGCGCGTGGGGGAGCTCGACGAGGA
>JACDBF010000226.1 GCA_013695055.1 Actinomycetota bacterium | reverse complement strand
CTGTGGCCTGCTCGACGCGCTGGCCGGGGTACTTGCGGATCTTCGGCGCGAAGTCATCGAACAACTCACGCCGACCCTTGAGGATCGGATCGTTGGCATCGACCACCTGTCCGGGCTGGACGATGACCGTCTCGCCGTTGAGGAGAGTGGCGAATGCCTGGCGGGCGACGAACAAGCCGTCGCCCGCCTTGCGGGGCTGCATCTACTTGGCCGTCAGGTCGGATTCGCTGGCGGGAACGTAGCCCCACCGCTTGGCCGACTTGATACGAGCGTACTCGTTGCCGCGCTCGATGTTGTCTGCGATGCCGGCAGTCTCCTGTAACGCATAGCCTGAAGGAGTGTCTGTGGCATTGGGAGAAGCCTCGACCGCCTTGAGCTTCTCCTGTGCTTCCTTCTGTCCAGTGTCGGCCAGCATGGCGGCCTTGTAAGCCTTCTCCACATCGTCCTTTTCGGGCAATGCTTCTGCAGCTTCGATGTAGGCGTCGGGCGCACCGGCACCTGCATCGAGCACCTGGTTGGTGGCGTCGTTGGCCTTGTCGGAGCTGGGGTTGTCGCTCTTGGTAAGCGGCATGATTTGGATACTCCTCCTAGTGTGAGTTGTGGGCCAGCCAGCCGCGAAGAACTGGCTGGCCCGTTATTCAGGGGGTCTAGACGACGCCCTGGAGGACTCGGAAGGCATCCGCGTTGATGACCTTGGAGCCTACGCGCCAGAAGGCGTACAGGCCGCGCTCACCAGTCGGACGACGGTTGACGCCGAGCAGGTGCGGCAGGATCTCGACCGACAGGCCGATGCGATCCACGATCACGAACCGGCTGAAGTCACCGAGGATGGCGAACAGAGCGCCGGTCGCTGTGTTGGCAGCCATGCTCGAAGACATGTAGGCCGGATAACCGAGCAGGGTTCCAACACGACCGTCAACAACGGTCGCGTCTTCAAGATCCTTCCACGGGTTGGACTGGCCGGTCAGCACGAACTGCCGGACCAGGTTGAAGATGCCACGGTTGGCGACCAGTGAGGCCCGCGCCTGGTACCGCTCGGGCAGCGCAGCCGACAGACGGTAGAAGTCCTCCGCGTCGGTGGTCTGACCTGCGGTGGCAGTGACCAGCGTAGTCGCTCCGGTGACGACACCGAACGGCTCGTTGACGCCGGTACCGACCGTGAACTTCAGCGCCTCAAGATCGTCCTTGGACTCCTGAAGCAGCGTGCTCATCTCGGACCGCATACCGGCCCAGTCCATGTCGATCTCGATGCTGAACGGGATGAACGACTGAGCCTTCTCGGTCGAGATGACAGGCTGCGTCAGGGTCGGTGAGTTGTCGGTCGTCTCCGTGGCCTCTGCCGCGAAGGACGAGGTGACGGCACCAGACGTGACTCCACGCCACTCGTCTCCAGTGATGGAGATCTGTCGCGCCAGCCCGCGCCATGGGTTCACCGCACGCGCGGACGTGCCCATGATGGTGGGATCGAGGTCGAAGGTAACGGCATTACCACCAGCACCAGCGGTGAGCGACAAGGCACGGGCCTCGGCAAACACATTGGCCTCTTGGGTATCCATCGGGGACTGGTTGAGCCACTTGCCGAAGGCCCGGTCGTAGACCGGATTGCCGGTGGCGAGGATGCGGCGGGCAAGGTCGCCGGGGCGATCCTCGACCACGTTGTCGAGCAGCCAATCGGCCCGCGTCTGGGCGACGGCCTTGTCCGCTGCGCCGGGATAGCGAGCGACCTCGATGGCCCGCTTGGCATGGTCACGGGTCAGCCGGACCTCATCAGCGGGGGTTCGTGACTTATTACGGATGTCCCGAAAATCGTAGATGTCGATGTGGCTCATGCGGTTGAGTTGTTCCGGCGGGACATAGCCGGGGGCCAGTCTGGTGGGCACGGGCTTCTGTGTGTCGACGATGCTGTTGTTGTCACGCTGCTCGATGTCGAGCAGCCGAGCCTTGCGGGCCTCGATCTGAACCAGCACGCGCTCGTTCTCGTCGAGTTCGTCGTTGAGCTTGCGCCACTCCTGATCGACCTCCTTGGGGAACGCCCCGGTGGCGTACTCCGCGTTGATCGACGCGAGCCGCGCCTTGATCTCGGTCTGGCGCGCCGCGCGCTCCTCGACCGTCATGTCTTCTGCCATTTGGATTGTCTCCTGCTTGGGGATGGCCGCCACTGCGGCGGGCGAGGCGGGTTTGGCCTGGCGAGTCCCCTCGTCGGAGTGCGGCTGGGCCGCGGGTCCCGGGAGTGCTTCGGCACGCATGGTTGCGAGAAGGTCTGCGAGCTTGTCCGGCTCGCGTACGAAACGATTGAGGGCGTAGACATCGGTCAGCGAGCGGACGCCTGCCGTTGCCCCACCATAAGCGGGGAAGGTGACGGGTCCGAACTC
>JACDBF010000377.1 GCA_013695055.1 Actinomycetota bacterium | reverse complement strand
GGAGCGCGTGTGAAGCGGTCCAGCGGGGACTTCAGTCGCGCGGCTACCGGCAGGGACCGCTGGCCCCCGCCGAAGACGCCGTCTACCAGTTCCTTTCCATGGTCGCCCGCGGTTATCTCGGGCAGGGCCGCCCGGCGCCCGATAGATTGCTTCGCACGATCTGACCAAGGCATCTGACCAAGGCATCTGACCAAGGCAAAGGGGTTGACCATGGGTAGTCACGACGCGATCGTCATCGGCGGGGGCCACAACGGGCTCGTCGCCGCGGCTTACCTCGCCAGGGCCGGAAGGAAGCCGGTCGTGCTCGAAGCCCGCCACAAGACGGGCGGCGCGGCGACGACCGACGCGCCGTGGCCCGAAGCCCCCGAGCTCAAGGTCACGACCCTGTCGTACGTGATGAGCTTGATGCCGCCGACGATCATCCGAGACCTCAAGCTCGAGCGCCACGGCTACAAGGTGTTCCCCATGGAGTCCTTCTATCTGGCGTTTCCCGACGGTCGCTCGCTCAAGATGAAAGGCGACGGCTCCGAGCAGGATCTCGAGCAAGTGGCGAAGTTCTCGAAGAAGGATGCCGACGCGACTCCAAAGTGGGACGCGTGGCTGGAGGCGCTCGCCTCGGTCCTCGGCCCCCTTCTCATGGAGGTTCCACCCAAGGTGGGCTCGCGCAAGCCCGCAGACCTCGTCGACCAGCTACGGCTGGCGTGGAAGGTGAGGGGCCTCGATGTTCGCAGCGTCGGCGATGTCACCCGTCTGATGACGATGAGCATCTCGGACTTGCTCGACGACTGGTTCGAGGCCCCCCAGGTCAAAGCCGCGCACGCGATCAACGGGATCATCGGCACGTGGGCGGGGCCCGACGAGCCGGGCACGGCCTATGTAATGGCGCACCACTCCATCGGCGACGTGGGCGATGGCCGCCTCGGCAGCTGGGGCTTCGCGGAGGGGGGGATGGGTGGCGTGTCGGACGCGATTCGGCGCTCGGCCGAATCGATGGGCGCGACGATCCGCACGGAGGCCCCGGTAGAACGGGTGCTTGTAGACAACGGCCGCACCACCGGAGTCGTGCTCAAGGGCGGCGAAGAGGTACACGCCGACATGGTGGTCTCGGGAGTGCACCCAAAGATCACGTTCCTCGACATGATCGATCGCTACCATCTACCGTCCGACTTCGTCACCGACATCGAACGTTGGAAGACCCGCAGCGGAACCGTGAAGATCAACCTGGCGCTTTCGGAGCTCCCCAACTTCACGGCCGACCCGGGCGTCGATCCTGTGATTCACGGGGGCGCGATCGAGTTGGCTCACTCGCCCGCATATCTCGAACGCGCTTTCCAGGACGCCAAGGGTGGCCGTGGGGCGCGCCGGCCATTCTCGGACGGCGTCATACCGTCCTTCTACGACAAGACGCTATGCCCTGAGGGCACCCACATCATGTCCCTATTCACGCAGTGGGTGCCGCACGAGTGGTCGCAGTCTCCGCGCACGAAGGAGCTGGAGGCGTACGCGGAGCGCGTGATCGACGGATACGACGAGCTCGCCCCCAACTTTCGCAGCTCCATCCTCCATCAACAGGTCATTGGCCCGTACGAGATGGAAAAGGAATGGGGCCTCATCGGCGGCAACATCTTTCACGGCGAGCTATCCGCCGAGCAGCTCTTCCACATGCGTCCCGCGCCGGGGTTCGCGGACTATCGCACACCGATCGACGGCCTCTACAATTGCAGCTCGGCGACGCACGCCGGCGGCGGCGTATGCGGCATTCCCGGCTATCAGGCCGCGCGCGCTGGGTTGGCCGACGCGAAGAGACGGGCCCTCAGGCAAAAGCTTTCTCTAAGCTCGAGGTGATGCGCGCGCCCGCCCGGCGCACCTCTTCGGTGACCGCCATGCTGGAGCCGCGCTCCATCGCGGTAGTGGGAGCAAGCGCGCGCCCCGGCTCCTTCGGGAGACAGATGATCCTGACCCTTCTCCAGGGGGGCTATCAGGGCGCCGTCTATCCGGTGAACCCGCGCTACGAGGAGATCGAGGGCCTCGCTTGCTACTCGACCCTCGCCGATGTGCCGGGCCGGCCTGATCTCGCCCTACTCGGCGTTTCCAACGCCCAGCTCGAAGAACAAGTACAAGCCGCTGCTGCGGCCGGCGCGTCGGCGGCCGCGATCTTTGCAAGCGGCTACGAAGAGCCTCTGCCGGGGCGGCCGCTGCTGACAAATCGCGTCGCAGACATAGCCCGCGATGCGCGCATGGCTCTTTGCGGGGGCAACTGCATGGGTTTTCTCAACCTTCAGGAGTCCGTGTGGGCCTGTGGCTTCCCCATGCCCCCACAACTACAGGCAGGGGCGATCACGTTCATCTCGCATTCTGGGTCTGCGTTCTCGGCCATGCTCCACAACGATCTCCGTCTGCATTTCAACCTCGTCGTCTCGTCCGGACAGGAGCTTGTTACCTCATCCGCCGACTACCTCGATTACGCCGCTAATCACGACAGCACGCGCGTCATCGCAATGTTCTTAGAGACGATTCGCGCTCCCGTCGAGTTCGGGCGCGGGCTCAAGCGAGCCGCCGAGCGCGACATACCCGTCGTGATCCTCAAAGTTGGACGGACGCGCATGAGCAAGGA
>JACDBF010000370.1 GCA_013695055.1 Actinomycetota bacterium | reverse complement strand
TGGCCAGCAGAGCGGCGTGCTCGAGGGCGCACCCGGGACAGCTCTCGAGGTGAGCGGCGACGTCTGCAGCGCCGGCCGCGTCGAGATGGCCCTCCACATAGGGCCTGAGCAGCTCCGAGCAGCGTTCGTGAGTAAGGGCGGTCATGTCGAGCTTCTCATGTCGTCGTCCTGGTGGGCCCACGCGACTTGGACGATCCCGGCCCGGTTCCTTGTTCCAACAAGGCCGCCAGCTTGCGACGGCCGCGACTGATGCGCGACTTGACCGTCCCCACGGCAACTCCGGTGGCCTGCGCGATGTCCTCGTAAGGAACTCCGCCCAGGTCATGAAGGCAGACCGCTTCCCGGTAATCGTCCGGGAGGGCGGCCAGCGCACGCGCCAGGTCCATCCTCGCAGCGGACTGCTCTCCCAGATCCCGGCCCGGCTCGGGCTCGACGAGCTCTTCTGTGGGGATGGGAAGCCGGTTCCTCTTACGCAGCATGTCGCGGCAGACGTTGATGCCGATGCGGTAGAGCCAGGTGGAGAAGGAGGAATCCCCGCGAAACGAGGACGCGGCGCCGAATAGGCGGATGAAGGTGTCCTGCGCGGCCTCCAGAGCATCGGCGCGGTCGCCCATCATTCGAGTCGTAAGGGCGAATATCCGGTCCTCGTGGCGCCTGACCAGGGTTTCGAAGGAGCTTTCGTCTCCATCGAGGAAGCGAGCGAGCAGCAGCTCGTCGCCGGTCTGCTCAGGATCCAAAGAACTGGACCTCGTTGAGAAGCGCCTTGCCCCCCTCGGGCAGCCCGGTCACCCACACGAGCCAGTAGCGCGCCTCGATCGGCTCGATGTCGAAATCCGTCTCCTCGGCGGCGCTCTCGGCCGCGTCCACCGATTGGAATCCGTCTGCGTCGGCGGTGTCTTCGTCGCCTGCCCTGACCTCGAAGTCCAGGCCGGGGGCGGTGGTAACGACGCGCACGCGATCCACCTCCGCTCCATCCCCCAGGTCGAAGACCAAGCCCACGCCCGGCTTCCCGAGGTCACCCGCGTAGGATTCCGTCTCCCAATAGGTGTCCGCGTCGCCGTCGAAGGCCGAGGACACGTCCTCAGCGTGCTCCTCGCCGTCTCCGGGCGGCGGGTCGAGATCGTGGGCCGCCTCGACCGACAGCGCGCCCGCTCGCCCCACTCCCGGATTGCCGTTTCCTCCCCCGCCTCGGTTGGCTTCGCCCTCGTTCGGCGAGTCGAACAGGATGGGAAGGAATATCCCGAGAGCGATCGCGAGCGCGACGACTATTGCGACGGGGATGAGATTGCGAGTCTGGCTGAGAGCTGCCGCCCGGCGTTTCAGGGGTGGGCCGGATTCGGAGGCTCGGGTGGGCGCGACGGATCCTCTCGGCCGAGCGAGGAGGGTGGTGGAAGACCCCGGGGCGGTCGATCCGAGCGCGCTGCTCATCTCTTCGGCCGATTCGTAGCGCTCGCCCGGCTCCTTGGCCAAAGCGCGCATCACGGCCACGTCGAGCCCGCGCGGGATGCGCGCGCTGAGGCTTCCCAGCGATGGAGGCTCGCCATTGACGTGTTTTAGCGCAATGGCGATATGACTGTCCTCAACGAACGGGGGCCGGCCCGCCAGGAGCTCGTAGATCAAGATTCCAAGCGAGTAGAGATCGGATCGGGCGTCGGGCTCGTCGCCGCGTACCTGCTCCGGCGACAGATAGGTGACCGTGCCGAGGATCGAGCCGGTGGTAGTGATGTCACCCGAGCCGAAGGCGGCCTTGGCGATCCCAAAATCGGCGACCTTGAGGACTCCATCCTGAGTGATCAAGACGTTGGCGGGCTTGATATCGCGGTGAATGATGCCGCTCCGATGGGCGTAGCCGAGCGCTCCGCAGATGTCACCGGCGATTGCAATGACTCTCTCAGGCTCCATCGGCCCATCTTTTTGCAAGCCCGCGAGCGTGCCCGAGTCGCAATACTCCATGACGATGAAATGCTGGTCTGAAGAGAGCGCGGCATCCTTTTCCGTGCCGGTGTCGTAAATCGACACGATGTTCGGATGAGTAAGGCGGGCCGCAGCGAGTGCCTCACGCCGGAAGCGCTCGAGGAACTGGTCGTCCTCCGAGAGGTGGGGGTGGAGGATCTTGATCGCAACGGTGCGCGCAAGCACCTCGTCTCGAGCACGCCATACCGAGGCCATGCCCCCGCCGGCGATTCGCGACTCGAGCACATAGCGCTGCGCGAGGGTTACGAGCTCCGATGACACGAGGAAAAGACTAGTGCTCCGTCGCCTTGGGGAGCGCGCCGGGATCCATAGGGGCGGTCCATTTAGCGATGCACTAAGAGGGATCGGTACTTGCGCGCCCACTCGCAGTAGCCCGGACCCATCGCTCGAGAGCGCCGATCCTCCCGGCTACCAGGGTATTGGCGGTCCGGCGTAGCTTGATGTGGATGACGCCTTGGGTATCGAGCTCGGCCTTCACGAGCCGGGCCCCGGCCTCAGCGGCGAGCGCCTCAGCCTCCTCGACCACCTCGGCAGGGGTGCCCACGCTCGTTCCAATCGTGTCGGTGGACACCGCGGCGGCGATGTCGTCGGCGGTGCTCGAAAGGCCCAGGGAGTTAACCATCACGGAGGCGGAGTCGAAGATGATCACCGCGAAGAACGCGAGCACCAGTGCGACTCGAGTCAACCAGTCGAGCACCACGCCTCGTTCATTCCTCCATGAGCCCATCAGCCTCTTATCGGCTCACCAGCCTCCAAGGTAAATGAGATTTTTCTGCAGCCCTCAGCGGCCGGTTCGGGCGCGGCGAGCGAGCGCGGTGCGCACGAAGCTCAGCTCCTCGACGCGCAGGGCGATCGCAAAGCCCAGGTAGGAGACCACCCCCACGGCCAGGGGGAAGAGCAACAGAGCCCCCTGAAGCAGACGACCCTGACTCTCAAATGGTGTGCGGATCGCCCGCCAGGAAAGCCACACCAACGCTCCCATGCCCGCAGCCGCCACCGCGATCCGCAATCCTCCGGTGAGGATGCGCCTGCCGTCGATGCCGCCGATTCGCCCCCCCAGGACCCTTTGCTGAACCACGACGCCGGAGAGATAGGCCAGCGCATGCCCGGCCGCCAAACCCTTGACGCCGAGGTCCAGCACGGAGAAAGCCACGACGTTGACCACGATGTTGAGCGCCACCGCCCCGCAGTTGATGAGAAAGGGCGTCTTGGTGTCGTGCATCGAATAGAAGGCGCGCAAGAAGAGCTGGAACAGCGAGAAGGGAAGGAGCCCGAGTACGAAGAATTGGAGCGCTCCTGCAACCAGTTGAATCGATGCCGTGGTGACCGCTCCATTCTTGAGCAGGAGGCCGACTATGGGCTCTGCAAGGACGAGGTATCCGATCGTCGCGGGCAGGGCAAGCAGGATCGTGGCTCGCACTCCGATTGAGAGCCGCTCGCGAAAGCCCTGCCAATCACTGTTGACGGCGAGCTCACTCATTCCCGGCAAGAGCGCAGTGGTGACCGAGACGGCGA
>JACDBF010000357.1 GCA_013695055.1 Actinomycetota bacterium | reverse complement strand
CTGTCCGAGCAGATCCAGCTGCTCGCCGTCTCCGAGCGCAACCGCCTCGATAGTCTCTTTCTCGACGAAGGCTTCGGAAGCCTCGACGCCGAGTCTCTCGAGGAGGCCGTCGCGGCGATCGAACAGCTCGGCGGGGATGGTCGGCTCGTCGGTGTCATCACTCACGTCCCGGGTCTGGCGGATCGCTTGCCTGTAAAGCTGGAAGTGACGAAATCGCAACGCGGCAGCACCGTAAGGCGCGCCCCGGCCGGGGCCGTAGCAACTCTGTAGCGCCCTCTTTCGCCCGGAGCCGGGCCGGGCTCTTTCGGCCATAACCGGGCCGGCCAGTTATAAAGACTCTTCGACTTGGATCGAGCAGAGGAGCAGCCTTGCAGACGCGACGGTTCGGACGGACGGGGTGGCAGGTCGGCGAGGTCGGCTACGGCATGTGGGGCATGGGCGACTGGACCGAGTCGGATGACGAACAGTCCAACACCTCTCTGGACAAAGCCGTGGAAGCCGGCTGCAATTTCTTTGACACCGCGTGGGCGTATGGAGAGGGACACTCCGAGACGCTGCTCGGGGGCCTCGTGAGACGGCACTCCTCAGAGAAGCTGTACGTGGCGAGCAAGATCCCACCGAAGAATCGCGAGTGGCCCTCAACGCGCTCGAGCGCGCTCAAGGATGTCTTCCCGCCCGACTACATTCGCGAGTACGCGGGCCGCAGTCTCGACAACCTGGGCGTTGACTCGATCGATCTCCTTCAGTTTCATGTGTGGGAGGACTCCTGGGCCAAGCAAGACGAGTGGCAGGAGGCGACCGCCGCCCTCACACAGGAAGGTCTCGTCAAGGCATGGGGCCTGAGCGTCAACCGCTGGGAATCGTGGAACGCGCTGGACACTCTGCGAACCGGGGCCATTGATTCGGTGCAGGTCATCTACAACATCTTCGACCAGAACCCCGAAGACGACCTTCTTCCCCTATGCGATGAGCTCGACATCGCGATCATCGCGCGCGTGCCGTTCGACGAGGGCACGCTTACCGGAACGCTCACTGAGGGTACGACCTGGCCCGAGGGAGACTGGCGTAACACTTACTTTGTCCCCGAGAATCTAAAGGCGAGCGTTGCCCGAGCCGACGCTCTGAAGCCCCTGGTGCCCAACGACATGACCATGCCCGAGATGGCGCTGCGATTTATCCTCGCCAACCCCTCGGTCAGCACGGTGATACCGGGGATGCGCAAGCCGAGTCATGTCGACTCCAACATCTCGGTGAGCCGCGGCCGGGCCCTTGATGACGATTTGCTGGCCGAGCTCAAGAAGCACCGGTGGGACCGCAAGCCCACCGAGTGGTCCCAGTAGCGCTTCTCAACTCCTTTGCAAGAGATAGGTGCGAATCTTGAAAGGCGTGAAATGGAGGTTGGGCTCACCGGTCTCGGTTTCGAGGAGATTCAGCTCGGGCCCGAGGATCCACCCTCTGGGAAGATCAATATCGAGCGCGCCGCGGGCCCCCGCGGGCTCGTAGACGCGCAGGATCAGACCATCGCCATCCTCTTGGGGCTTGAGCGCGCCGAGCCCGAGACGCACTCCTTCGAGCTTAAGAGGGCGCAACGAAACCGGGCCGGCGGCATTGCAAGGAACCGACGGAAGCCGGCGATTGAGATCCTCGGCCTCCGCCAGCACTCCCCCCTCGAGCCAGCTCCCCGCATGCGGGAACAGCGCGTAGGTAAAAGAATGAGAACCCTCGTCGGCTAGAGGATCGGGGTACGCGGGCGCCCGCAGCAAGCTGAGGCCGAGCTCGTTGCCCAACGCATGATATCCGTACCTGCCGTCGTTGAGAAGGGCAACGCCGTAGCCCGGCTCGGAGAGGTCGGCAAAGCGGTGGCCCGCAACTTCGAACTGCGCGGCATCCCACGACGTGTTGCGATGAGTGGGTCGCTCGACGACTCCGAACGCGGTCTCGAAGGCGGCCCGGGCGGCGCGCACAGCCAGAGGCCAGCGCGATTTGAGCAGCCAGTGGCGGTCGCGCCAGTCGATGGATGTGGCGAAGTCGATGCGGGCCGAGTTGCACCACAGCCGCACCTCTTGAGTCACAACGCTGTCCCGAAAACGCCGGTCGATACGGATTGCAGCCCGATGGGGACCATCCTCCACCAGCTCCACCGCTCCGGCAACGAGCTCTTTACCGTCGTCGGCGTAACCCGCGTCTACGTCCCATGCATCCCAGGCACGCGGCTTATCGACGTAAGCCCATATCTGATTGCCGCGCCCGGCAAGCGTCTCCCGCCCGGCTACCTTGTCCCAGACGCTCGAGATAGCGCCGTCCTCGCCGATGTGCACAGCGACGAAATCATTCTCGAGCCTATCGGGCGATGCGTCGAGGCCGGAGCGGGCCGAGCCGCCGAACAAGACGCGCGCCTCGAGACCCAAGATCGTCTCCTCCGAGGTCAAGACGTAGCCCCCATCGACAGCTTGACTACCCTCGAGCTCGTGGCTTGATTCGATTCGCACGGGACGCGCAGAGAGATCGGGGTTGGCGACAAGCAGGCCGCGTTCATCCCCCGGGGGAACCGACGCGCACGCAAGAGCCACGAGACGCTCGTGGATTGCCTCGCCGGCTTGCTCAACGACATTCCCGAGCTCCGACTCGGCGGCATCGTTGACCTCCCGCACGCTGCTGCCCGGCAAGATGTCGTGAAACTCGTTGCGCAAGAGAATGCGCCATGGATCCTCCAGCGACTCGGGTGATTCGTTCCCTACGAGAGCGCCGAGGCTTCCGAGGACCTCGGCAGCCACCAGGTCACGCTCGGCGCGACGGTGCAGGTACTTGATCCGACCTTGGGAAGTCAGAGTGCCCCTGTGCAACTCGAAGTACAACTCACCTACCCAGGCAGGCAAAAGAGCGCCATCCGCGGTCGACCGCACATCGTCGTAGAAATCCTGGACGCGTGTAAATCGCAATTCAGGCAGGGCCGGAAAGTATTGAAGCGCGCGGGCGCGCTCGAGCATCTCGGGAGTCGGCCCCCCGGCCCCGTCGCCGAAGCCAACCGTCAGCAAGCTCTCCGCGTGGTGCGCTTTACCCCTGAAGTTCCGCCACGTACCCGTTACCGTGGCGGGATCGACGTCGCCGTTGTAACCGCCCTCCGGATTATGGAAGCCATGCGCCAGCACCCTGCTTCCATCAAGGCCTTCCCACCAGAACAAGTCGTACGGAAACTCATTGGTTTCCGACCAATTCAGCTTGTGCGTAAAGAAGTTCTCGATCCCCGCGCCGAGCAATACCTGTGGCAGGCCGGGTGTGAACCCGAAGCAGTCGGGAAGCCAGCAAGTCTTATGGATCGAACCGAAACGAGCTCGAAAGTAGCGTTGCCCGTAGAGCAGCTGGCGGACCAGTGATTCTCCCGCCGGCATGTTGGCGTCGGGCT
>JACDBF010000337.1 GCA_013695055.1 Actinomycetota bacterium | reverse complement strand
TGCCCGACTTCAAGTGCTTGCCCGGCCCGGGCGAGCATCTGCGCGGGGCCATCAGCTTTTCCCCCAGCGTCGACTATATGGAAAGGGCTTACGACGACGCCAAGTACAACCGGTTCAGCTCGAGGCCCTATATCGACATGATTATCCCCACGCTCGTCGATCCGGCGATGGCGCCACCGGGCAAGCATGTGATGAGCTGCTTCGTCCAGTACGCGCCTTATCACCTCGCCGAGAGTGACTGGGACGCGCAGAGAGACGCGTTCGGCGACACGGTTATCGACACCATTGCGGAACGGGCGCCGAACATACGCGACATCATTCTCCATCGCCAGGTGCTCACGCCGCTCGACATAGAAAGAGACTTCGGTTTGAGCGAGGGCAACATCTTCCAAGGCGAGCTCAGTCTCGAGCAGCTCTTCTTCAACCGCCCGGTTCCCGGATGGGCGCGCTATCGCACGCCGGTTGAGAACCTCTGGCTCAACGGCTCTTCGACGCACCCGGGCGGAGGGTTGATGGGAGCGCCCGGGCGTATCGCCGCGCTCGAGCTCCTCAAGGCCCGCAAGCGAAAGGCCGCATGATGGCGGTCGATGAGTCTTACGATGCCATCATCATCGGGGCCGGACACAATGGTCTGGTCGCTGGTGCGTACTTGGCGAGAGCCGGACTGCGCACGGTGATCCTCGAGCGCCGAGATGTCGTGGGCGGCGCGCTCGCGACCGACGAGCTCGCGCCCGGCGCGCGCGTTCCTGCACTGGCGCACACTGCGGGGCGCTTGCGTAGATCGGTGATGGTGGATCTTTGTCTGGACGAGCACGGACTTGACCTGATCGAACCGGATGTGCGCGTGACCGCCCCTCAACCCGGCCGGCCCCCGCTTACGTTGTGGAAGAGCACGAACCGAACCGTAGCCGAGCTCGAGAGCTTGTCGGCAAAGGATGCGAGCGCCTACGGACGTTTCGATCAGCAAGTTCGATCCCTGGCCCCCTTCCTCGCGAAGCTCCACACTTTGACTCCGCCCGATATCAACCACCCTTCACTGAAGGATGGTTTGACCGGCGCCAAGCTTGCACGCGCCTACCGGGGCCTCGACAAGCGAGACGCTCGGACTCTCTTGCGAGTCATGCCTATGGCGGTGGCAGACTTCGTCTCCGACTTCTTCGAAAGCGATGGGCTGCGCGGGCTTCTCGCGACGCGCGGCGTGCAGTACGCAGCACTCGGCCCATGGTCGGCGGGAACCACCGGCGTTCTCCTCGGCGACTCGGCGGGGAACGACGGGGGTGCAGCGGGCCAGACGACATTCGTCAGAGGAGGCCCGGCCGTGCTGGCCGAGGCCCTGGCTTCGGCCGCGCGCTCTCTAGGAGCGGAGATTCGAACGGGGGCCGAGGTTGCCGCGGTAACGACCGACGGCGCGCGTGCGACCGGCGTTGCGCTCAGCTCCGGAGAAGAGCTCGTTGCGGACGCCATCGTGTCCGGGGCCGATCCCAAGCACGTTTTGACCGACTTGCTGGACCCGGTCGTGCTCGGCCCGAGCTTGGCATGGCGCGCAGGCAACATCCGCACGCCGGGTGTGGTGGGCAAGGTCAATCTTCTGCTCTCGGGAGTGCCGCGCTTCGATTCTGTTGATGACGAAAGTCGTCTTCACGGTCGGATCGTGATTGCCCCCAGCATCGACTACGTTGAGCGAGCCTTCGATGCAACCAAGTACGGGCGGATATCCGAAGCCCCCTACCTCGAAGCGACGATTCCGAGTCTTGCGGATCCCTCGCTCGTTTCCGACAGCCGCCATGTGATGAGCGTCAACGTTCAGTACGCGCCGTACCGGTTGCGGGACGCGAGCTGGGCCACCGAACGGGACGGGCTCGGCGACCTCGCCGTCAAGACGCTGGAGGAGTATGCCCCGGGCTTCGCCGATCTCATCGAGGAACGGGTCGTGATAACGCCCGCAGATCTCGAGAATGACTACGGGTTGACGGAGGGTCATCCGCTGCACGGCGAGCCTGGCCTCGATCAATTTTTCGCGTGGCGTCCTTTGTTGGGCCACGCTCGCTACCGCCTCGGCATAGATGGGCTCTATCTCTGCGGCTCCGGAGCCCATCCCGGCGGGGGAGTGACCGGCGCCCCCGGGGCGAACGCCGCGCGCGAGATCGCGATCGACGCGCGCGCGCGGGCCCGAGCGGCTCGCTGACCTTCTCCAACTAAGAGGCTCCGCCTCCCGGGCTAGGGGCGGAGCGAGCTCGCGCCTACTACCTCCGAAGTTGTCGCCGGAGACCCTTCCGAGCGTGTGCAAGGAGTCGTTGTTCCAGCGGCGCGACGGCGCGCCGCTCATGTACCACTCCGAACCGTTATCCGCTAGCCGGAAGTTCCGGTCTGGTGTCGCTCGATGCAAAGTGACGAGCCGGATAAACATAGGCGCGGCGCGTGCGCGCAATCGTGAAGCGCAGGGCATGATCGATGCGCCCTCGCCTGATCTCGTTGTAGCGAACCAGCCCGGGCAGTATCGGCAGGCCTGCTGCGTCGGCCGACGTCCACCCCTTCGGCCGCAGGCGGTTGGAGCCGAGGGTCCAGGTTGCTCCCGAGCCTGCTCTCCGGCGGACGGAGTCTTTGATGGGATGGGCATCGACCAGCTCGTAGAGGCGGTACCTGGAACGATCGACGACGATCACATGCCGGTCTCCGTCCGAGTTGGCTCCACCCTCGATCGGAGCGTTGCGAGGTATGGGATAGGGG
>JACDBF010000334.1 GCA_013695055.1 Actinomycetota bacterium | reverse complement strand
GATTTCCAGTTGACCACCGGCCGTATGCCCTTGGCCGATCCTGATTTGCAGGGGGTGCGCAAGCCGCCTGCGTTCTCTCGCCCGGATATCGACGCGCTCGTGGCCTTCGTGGCGACGCTCGGAGATGGGCCCCCCGTGCCGGACGCAGATCCGGATGCGGGCGAGCTCTCTGTGGGCCAAGCGCTCTTCTCGACGAACTGCGCGCCCTGCCACGGCTCGACCGGCACCGGGGGAGCCGTCGGATCGGGCGCCATCGCTCCGAGCCTGCATCGCTCCGAGCCTGTGCAAGTGGCCGAGGCGATCCTTTCAGGGCCCGGGCAAATGCCCGTGTTTGGTTTCACGGAGGACGAGCAAAACTCGGTCCTCGCATACGTCGAGCATGTGCAGCAGGCGCCTAGTCCCGGCGGCGCCGACATCGGCGACATCGGTTCGGTTCCCGAGGGATATGTCGCCTGGGGCATAGGTACGATCGCGGTCCTGTTGGTGGCCGTGTTCATCGGTACGGGCAAGGCCGAAAGCTCAGGGGGCCGGTCGTGAGAGGTGTGCGAAGAATAGCGGTCAGCCTCGGAGTCTCGATGCTCGCGTCGGTTGGTTTGGTGATCGTCTACATCTCGGGTGGGCAGAATCAGCTCGAAGGGTTGCTGTTGGGTCTTGCGCTGGGAGGTATGGGATTCGGGATTACTTTGTGGGCGACGGAACTTCTGGTCGAGCCTGAGAAGGTTGAGGAGCGAGCCCCCTTGGAATCGTCCGAGAGTGACAGGAAGGACGCGGTCGAGATGTCCGAAGAGGGGCAGTTCACGCGTCGCACATTACTAACGCGCATGCTCGGGGGCGCCGGCGCGACTCTTGCAGCCGCGCTCGCCATTCCCGCCCTGTCGCTCGGCCCCCGACCGGGCCAGGACTTGTTCAAGACCAAGTGGACTCCCGGCGCGCGCGTCGTGGACGAGAACGGCCGGTTCATCCGGCCCGGCGATATTTCAGTTGAAGAGATCGTGACGGTGTTCCCTGAGAATTACGTCGGCTCGAGCGACTCCCAAGCGGTTCTCGTAAAGGTCGACTCGGATTTGCTGCAGGTGGCCGAGGGGCGAGAGGACTGGGTTCCCCAAGGATGCCTTGCTTACTCGAAGATTTGCACCCACGCTGGTTGTCCGGTTGGACTCTACAGATCGGAGGACCATCAGCTGCTGTGCCCTTGTCATCAGTCGACATTCGACGTCTTGCAGGCGGGCCAGGCGGTATTCGGCCCGGCTATTCGAGCGCTGCCGCAGCTTCCTCTCGAGGTCGATGCCGACGGATATCTGGTCGCCCAAAGTGACTTCCCGGAGCCCGTCGGCCCGAGTTTTTGGAACCGGACTAGGGAGGCTTAGAAGTAATGCTCAAGTGGATCGACTCTCGTCTGGGTGCCGCAAGCCTGGCGCGCAAAGGCTTGCGCAAGGTGTTCCCGGACCATTGGTCGTTCTTGCTTGGCGAGGTGGCGCTGTTTTGCTTCGTGGTGCTGCTCGCCACCGGCGTGTTTCTCACCCTTTTCTATCGTCCTGATTCCGTTCCGGTCGAATACCAAGGCCCTTATGGTCCGTTGCGCGGGCAGGAGATGTCGGCCGCATACGAGTCGGTCATGCGCTTGAGCTTCGAGGTGCGCGCCGGCCTGGTGATGCGCCAGATTCACCATTGGGCGGCTCTGGTGTTCGTGGCGTCGATCGTCTTGCATATGGGCAGAGTGTTCTTTACCGGCGCGTTCCGGAGGCCACGGGAGATCAACTGGCTAGTAGGAATAGGGCTCCTGCTGTTCGCGATCGGCATGGGCTTTACCGGTTATTCGTTGCCCGACGATCTCTTATCGGGGACGGGGTTGCGCATTGCGTACTCGGCAATGCTTTCGATCCCTTTCGTCGGCCCCTATCTATCATTCCTCACATTCGGCGGCGAGTTTCCGACCGAGGGGATCATCTCCCGGCTCTTCGTCATGCACGTGATGTTGCTACCCGGTCTTTTGATCGGTCTCATCACGGTTCATCTAGCCCTGATCGTGCGGCAGAAACACACTCAGTTTCGGGGAGCCGGACGAACGGAGCGCAACGTGGTCGGCAAGCCTCTGTGGCCCTCGCAGACTTTCAGGTCGCTGGGCCTAATGCTGATCGTCTCGGGGTTGCTTGCGATGATGGGCGGGCTCATCCAGATTAATCCGGTGTGGAACTTCGGGCCCTTTGACGCCACCATCGCCACCGCTCCGAGTCAGCCCGACTGGTACGTCGGATGGCTCGAGGGTGGGATGAGACTGTTCCCGCCGATCGAGTTCACCATCTTTTCAACGACCTTCGCTACGGTCTTATGGCCCGGAGTGGTTCTTCCCGGCATCGCGTTCGGGACCATCGCATTGTGGCCGTTCATCGAGAAGAAGGTCACCGGAGACGAGGCAGAGCACCACCTCTTGGATCGGGCCCGGGAGGTACCAATGCGCACGGCCGCGGGGGTGGCCGGAATCGCCTTCTTTGCCATGCTAACGATCGCCGGCGGCAACGATGTTCTGGCCGTCACTTTCAAGCTGCCGATAGAAGCAGTCACGTGGGCCCTTAGGATCGGGCTCTTTGCCGTGCCGCTGATCGCCGCTTTCATCGCTTACAAGATGTGCGTTGAATTGCGCTCGTCGCAGGGGCATCCGTTCCGGCGGCAGCGAGGCGTGCGGCTTGTTCGCAACGCTGAAGGCGGCTTCGAAGAGTCCTAGCGCCTTGTCGCCGAGTGGGTGACAGATGGCGGTATGCGCCACTCGGCACCCACTCGATCTAGAAGCCGTGCAGTTGAGTCAACCAACCCCAAGCTGCCGCCGCGCCGATCGCGATTCCCGGAACGATGAACCAACCACCGTAGATCAGACCCAGCCCAACCAACAGGAAAGCCGAGGCTCCCACCACCGGCCAGACGCTCGATGCGGGCAATGGATCCTCATCCGTACGCAGCGGACTTGCGTGAGCGGCGCCGTCATGCTCCTCCAGCCCCAAGACGCGATGGAACAAAGAAACTACGTGCCCAGCCGCCGAGCCTGCTCTTGGAGGTGAGGTTTCCTGCCTCGTCGCGGGCACCATCCGGGCCATGCCCACGAAAAAGATCGCGCCCCCCAAGCCAAGAAAGGCGAACAAGATAGTGCCGATGATGTCGTAGGTGACGATCCAATAGACCACTCCGACCCCGAGCCCGTAGAGGCCGGTCCGCAAGAAGATGCGCAGCTCTTCAGCCACGATCGCGCCGGCCGCCCAGCTTGACGCGCGCGTCGTACACGGGTCGTTCCGAACGGACGGGGGGCAGACGGTGAAAGTTGTGCTCGGGGGGCGGCGATGACGTTGCCCATTCGAGCGTGTAACCGCCCCATGGATCGTCGCCGGCGACTTTTCCGGTACGCATGGAAACAAAGAAGTTGACCAGGAACACCAATATCGACAGTGCGATGAGACCGGCCCCGATCGAGCTCAGAAGATTCAACCCCTCATACCCGCTCGCCTCAGAGTAGTCGGGTATGCGCCGCTGCATCCCATTTAGACCGAGCTGATGCTGCGGGAAGAACGTGAGATTCATGCCGATCAGCATCAGGACGAAGTGGATTTTCGCAAGCCCCTCGCTCAACATCCGCCCGCTCATCTTTGGTATCCAAAAATACAGTCCGGCAAAGACCGCAAAGACGCTTCCCCCGAAAAGCACGTAGTGGAAGTGAGCGACGACGTAGTAGGTGTCGTGAACGGCGTAGTTGATGGGTGGAGAGGCCAGGAAGACGCCGGTAATGCCGCCCATCAGGAACATGAACAGAAATCCCATGCAGAAGAGCATGGGAGAGCGCAGAGTGATATTTCCGCGCCACATCGTAGCGATCCAGTTGAAGAACTTGATGCCCGTCGGCACTGCGATCAGCATGGACGTTGCGCTGAAGAAGGGGTTGCTCACCGCTCCCGTCGTGAACATGTGATGGGCCCATACGGAGAAGCTGTAGGCGCCGATCAGCAGAGTGGCGAGCACGAATCCCTTGTAGCCGAACACCGGCTTGCGGCTGAAGACGGGAATGATCTCGGTGACGATTCCGAAGAAAGGCAGGATGGCGATGTAGACCTCGGGATGGCCGAAGAACCAGAAAAGGTGCTGCCACAGCACGGCGTCCCCTCCGGCGGCCGGCTCGAAAAATGTTCCTCCGAGGTTGCGATCGATGAACAGAGCCGCAAGCGCAGCGGTTAGCACAGGAAACGTAAACATGATCAAGGCAGAGGTGACGATGATGTTCCACAAGAAGATGGGAAGTCTGAACATCGTCATGCCCGGCGCGCGCATGCCAAAGATCGTCGCCATGAAGTTGATGGCTCCCAGCGTCGTGGATACACCGGTGAGGAGCAGGCCCACGATCCACAGATCGGGACCTGCGCCCGGCGAGTAGGTCGCCGTCGACAAGGGGGCATACCCGGTCCAGCCGAAAGCGGCGGCGCCGCCGACCGTGAGAAAGCCGGACATGACCGTGAGCCCGCCGAGTAAGTACAGCCAATAGGTAAAGGCGTTGAGACGAGGGAAAGCGACGTCCGGGGCGCCGATGTGCAGCGGCAACAAGTAGTTGGCAAGACCCACCGCGAACGGCACGATGAACAGAAACATCATCGCGGTGCCGTGCATGGTGAAGAGCTGATTGTAGAGACTGCGGTCTACGAATTGAAGTCCCACCCGCGCCAGCTCGGCCCTCATCAGAAGCGCCATTACGCCGCCCAGCAAGAAGAAGGCCACGCTCGAGTAGAGGTAGAGGATCCCGATTTTCTTGTGGTCGGTGGTCGTTAGCCATGCGACTATCCCCGTGCGCGGCACCGGAGCCGGCTGCGCGTGTTCAACCGTTGCCATTTCCCGCCCTCTGTTCATTGAGCCACGCCTCATAAGCAGCCGGCTGAACGGCTTGGATGTTGAAGTTCATGGTCTCGTGAAGCAACCCACAGAACTCCGCACACACTCCTGGATAGGTGCCGGGCTCCTCGATGGTCACGTCGAAGCGATTGGGCTCACCGGGGATGGCATCGCGTTTCATCAAGAATTTGGGAACGTAGAAGGAATGGTTGACATCGTTGGACGTCATCGAAAAGGCGATAGTGCGTCCCACCGGCAGCACGAGTTTGGGAGGAGCGTCTGAAGTGCCTGAAACCGTCACGCTCTCGCTTTCTAGGGTAAAGCGCCACCCCCACTGAAACCCTTCGACGCGCACCTCGACGTTCGGTGCGCTACTTTGCGCGCCGACATCTTCCTGGGCGCTCACCGTAATCGCGAACAGAGCCACGACGATGATTTGAGGAATCGCAAACCACAACAACTCGAGCGGCACGTTATCCCTCGTTTGCGCAGGAATCTCCTCCTCGGACTTGCTGCGGTAGCGAAGAAGGCTCCAGGTGATGAGCCCGACGACGATGACGAAAATGACCGCGGCCGTCACGGAGAAAATGTCGTACAGCCCGTTAATCCTTCGTCCTTGCTCCGTCACCGCCTGCGGGGCGCATCCTCCGCCCGCGAGACAGGCGAACGCGGCGATCCCGAGCGGTCTGAGAGTCGCGGCCGAAGGCATCACGCCCCGAGGTTACAGGCCGGCGGGGCTCGGATCAGCGGTAGTTGGTGAACTGCAGAGGAATGCCGAAATCCTGCTCTTTGAGGCCGGCCATGACCTCCTGGAGGACGTCTCTGGACTTCGATGACACGCGCACTTGGTCGCCTTGTATGGAAGCCTGGGCCTTGACCTTCTTGTCCTTGATGGATTTCACGATGGCGCGGGCGTGGTCGGTCGAGATGCCCTGGTTCAGCGCGAGAGACTGACGGGCGGTGCCCCCGGCAGCCGGCTGGATCTCCCCGCGTTGCAGGGCCCTGAGAGGAACCTTGCGTTTCACCAGCTTCTCTTCGAGCACTTTGACGCAGTCCTTGACCTTCTGCTCGGTGTTGGATCGCACTTGGATCGTGTTTCCTTCGCCCTCGTGGGCGAGCTCTACGGCCGATTGCGTGTTCTTGAAGTCGAAGCGCTGCGATATCTCTCGAGAGGTCTGGTCGACCGCGTTCCGAACCTCCTGCAGATCGAGCTCCGAGACGACATCGAAGGATGAATCCTTAGCCATCCCTTGAGCTTAACCAACGGTACCGGCGGGCCGCCCAATCGCCCGCGGGCCGTCGGGAGTTCCGGTCGGCAGGCGGTCAGCGAACGAAGGAGCGCAGCAAGGGCATGAGCTCGGTGATGCGGTCCTTGTTCAGATAGGCGTCCGCCCACTCAGGCTTCCGGTCGAGTAAGGCGGAAAAGGCAACGATCTTGCTGTCTGGGCTCACCGCACGCAGGATCTCAGAGGCGCCCTCGCCGTCCAGTCGAGGGAGACGATAGTCAAGGATCACGAAGCTCGGCTGGCGGCTGAGGGCGAGTCTGACCGCTTCTACTCCGTTGGTCGCCTCGCCCACGACCTCCATGCCGTCGTCTTCACACACCAGACGCAGCACATGGCGCGTCTCCTCGTCGTCGTCGACTATGAGCACGGTTTTGCTTTTCTCCACAGGGGAAGCCTGAGGGAGCCCGCCCCGTTTGTCCAGCCCTCGGGCTCTCGTGAACAAAATAAAGCGACGAATCTCAGCCCTCCTGACCTGCGATGCGCCACTCAAAGGGCCTGGGCGGCCACGAAGGGTGATCGATTTCCCCGCGTTCGCAAGGGAGGAATTGGTAGGCACTACCGCGTCGCTCGAGCCTTCCCGGGACCCGAAACATCCGGATCGGCCGGCACCCAACCCACCCACAAAGGAGATTCCCTCGACTATGACCTTTTCGAGCAGAGCCGCGCTCTCAAGAGCGATCATCATCTTGCTGGTCGCTGCGGTGGCCCTCACCCTCATCCAGACGTTTGCGGGCCCCGACGCCCTCTCGCGTCGGCGCTCCTACGGCTTCAAGCACGCCGAGCGCTGCTTGATGAAGAGGATCAACCATCGGCGCGCCCGGCAGGGCCTCCATAAGCTTCGCTGGGATAAGCAGCTTGCGTACGTCGCCCGCCGGCACGCCAAGGTCATGGCGCGCGCGGGAGGCGGGATCTGGCACGACTCGAAACTCGGGCAGAGGGTCACCCGGTGGCGGGCGTTGGGGCAGAATACCGGCCGTGGGCGCCGGTGCCGGTCGTTGGTCAAGGCCTTCTGGCGATCGAGCGGGCATCGCGCGAACATCCTTGGGCCCTGGCGCTACCAGGGAGTGGGAGCCAAATGGCGACATGGGCGGCTCTACGTCCAGCAGGTCTTCGAGAGCCGTAACAACCCGGGCAACATCTACACGTATCCCTGACCCGTCGGTCACACTTGCTCGTCGAGGTTTGGGTAGAGGGCGGCCGCCCCTTCGGTGCTGATCTCGGGTGGATCCTGGGGCCCGAGGTAGGGCTCCACGAAGCGTTCGTAGGCGGCGCCCCAGACACCTTCATCCTCCGCGCGCGCCAGGGCGCTGTTCACGAAATTGAGCCACGCAGGCGATCCGCTGATCACGGCCGCCGCGTAACCCTCGGTCGTCAATTGATCGCCCGTGATAGTCCATCGTGGACCGGCCGCGTGACGGTTGAGGGCGCGCATCATGCCCGCGAGCCGCGCGTCCGATGCGGTCGCGACCTGGGTTTCCCTTGTTCGCAGCGAGCTGACGCATTCTCGGATGGAGGCCGCATTCACTATCTCGACGTCGTCGTTGATCGACGAGAGATCGATCCCGGTCGACGGATCGAGAAACGAGCACACGGAGTGGCCCGCGAGATCTTCCACCTCGTCGGCTGAGTCTCCGGCGTGCACGAGCAGACGTTGGTGCGCGATGAGATAGGGGGACGTGAAGCTGTGCTCCGCCACTCGCACCGCTTCTTCCGAGAGAGGGGCGATCGTGAACGCGATGTCCGCCTCGGCGTTATCCACGGCAGTCACAACTTCGTCTGCGGGCATAGAGATGAACTCAGGAGTGACGTCGAGTGTACGGGCCACGTAGCGGCCCAGCTCGACGGTCATGCCGCGCGGCTCGCCTCCTCTTCCCACGAAGCCCAAAGGCGCAGCGTCGGACGGGACGGCGATGGTCATCGAGCCCTCGAGTTGCAGCAGACCCATCGTGGTCGTTTCCGGATACGCGCGCGCAAGCGTCTCGGTCGTTTCGGGGGACGCGCACGCCACCAGGAGCGACAGCGATGCGCTCAACGCGCACAGACGAATGACTATGCTGGCCCACATGTTGCTCAAGGGGCCGCGCCTACAGATAGCCGAGCGAGGTGAGCCGGGAGCGAATAGCCTCAATCTCGTCGGACGATAACGGCTCGATGTCGAGGGAACCGTCCGCCGGAGGCGGATCCTCTACGGACGGCTTCTCCGCGCGCGCGTGATGAGAAACGAGGTCGCGGAGCACATAGACGGCGAACTCGGTGACGGAGTGAAACCCTGATCCGTGAATCACCTGTTTGAGCTGGTCGTAAAGAGGGCGCGGGATCTTGAGGGTCACCTGGGCATCGCCCGAGCCCTCGCCTACGCGCGCCAGCGTGTTGCCTCGTAGATCACTGCTCACACTCCTATCACACTCCAACCCGGCACCTCCGCCGCCCGGATGAGGAGATGCGCTTCGTCGAACGAGGGCGGGCTACCCTGATTAGCTTGTCGGAGACCGTAGGTGCATCCCGAACAATCAAGGTGCTCGTGGTGTGGGCCACCATGCTGGCCGTTTTGACTCCGGCGTGGATCGCTCCGGCAAAGATGGTGTCGACCCCGGTGACGATTGCGCGCAGCATCTCGGGCGGAGGTTCCGGGGGCCGGACACTGGCCTTTCGTCCCACCCACATCGCCTTTTCTTGGCGAGGCACCGAAGGCTCGAGGCTTCGCTACCGAATTCTGCAGACGACAGCGGGCCCATCCCACTGGCGGATGGTTCCCGAATCGCACGATATGGCGACCGGCAATCGTCACTTCAGCGCGGTGATCGCGGTCGACCGTCCGCAGGCCATTCGCTGGGCGGCCGCTTCGCAAAGCGCGGTCGAAGAAGTGACGATCGACTACCTCGATACCGTCGGCGGTCCCCGGCAACTGGTGACCATGCCGGCCGCAGCACAGGCCGAAGCCCGCACTCCCGACATCGTGACGCGCGCCGAATGGGGGGCCGACGAATCGGTCAAACGAACGACGGGATGGTGCCGACGTCGCTTCTTCCCCGTGCAGCAGCTCTTCGTGCATCACACCGCCGGGGTGAACGCAGACCCTCATCCCGCGGCCACGATGCGCGCCATCTACTGGTTCCATACAGTGCGGCGCGGATGGTGTGACATCGGCTACAACTTTGTCATCTCTCCCGACGGGCGAGTCTTCGAAGGAAGATGGGCACGTACCTACCGGCCCTGGGAAACACCCGATGCAGAAAATCTATCGGGCGACGTCGTCATGGGAGCGCACGTCGCAGATCACAACGGTGGCAGCGTCGGTATCAGCATGATGGGTAACTATTCGAACGCGCGCGCGCCCGATCCAATGCGAACGTCGCTGGTGAGGATGCTTGCTTGGGAAGCGGACCGCCACAACTTGAGCCCGCGCGCCCATCATGTGTACCGAAGCCCCGTGTCGTCCTTGGCCGAGAGGCTTCCAGTCCTGGCCGGGCATCGCGACGGCGGCTACACGGAGTGCCCCGGTAACTTCCTCTATGGGGCTTTGCCCGGCATCAGACGAGCGGTGGCGCTGGTCATCGGCCAGGGAAAACCAAACTCCAAGCTCGCTCTCGGGTCCGATTCGGCGCGCATCGACTTCGGCTCGACATCGCTTTTTTCGGGCCGCCTGCGGACGGCGACCGGCGCCGCGCTCACCGGCCGTCCGGTAGTCGTTTTCCGCCGGCTGGGTCGCGGCGCGTTCAAACGGATCAAGTCCGTGAGCACGGGGGCCGAAGGGCGCTTTTCCATTCGTGTATCGCCGCCGCGCACGGCGACGTTCGGCGCCGTTTTCGAGGGTGGGCGATCCGCGTGGGGGTCTGAGAGCGACAAGGTGAAGCTCGCCGTCGCTCCGCTCGTCACCCTGGCTCCGGAGGGCGCGAAGTCCGATCCGAACGGCGTCTATCACTATCCCCCCGGCACCGCCTCGGTGCGATTGACGGGGGCGGTCGAACCCGCCCGAGCGGCGAGCTCTGCCTCTGTGGAGATCGTCGAGAAGCTGCCCGACGGCGGATTCGCGCCAGCAGCCGTCGTGTCCGTCGGGGTGGGCCAGGGTGGCGGTTACACGTACGACTTCGAGGTGCCCGACCCTGCGGCGGGACGTCTGTTCCGGGCAACGGGGGGAGTTGGCAAGAGCGAGATCCGGGCCTCAGGCTTCAGCGACCCCGTCTGGTTTCAGATAGATCCTCAGCCGTAGCCAGCCGCAAGCGGCCGGACGAGCTCGGGCCGAGCATCTACGGGGTCAGCAGGGGGGCATCGAGAGGCGGGTGCCGGGGTCGTTCGCCGATTCGAAGATGATCGTCACCCAGATCCTGCCATTCCGCCGGGTCACTCCCACACCCACGTGCCGGTAGCTGCGGTAGAGCACATTCTGGCGGTGCGCCGGAGAGGCCATGAAGGCCCGATGGAGAGATCTGACGGTCGACCCAACGCCCACGTTCTCGCCCAGCACGCGCCATCTCGTCACGCGGCGCCCGAGTGTGCCGGACGGCGTGTGGTAGAGAGAGCTCTTGGTCCTCATCTCCCAGCTATGGCGCCGGGCGGCCTTGCTGAGCTGCTTGTCGAGCCGGAGCTTGGCGACGCTGCTCCCCGACCGAGCCGAGTTGATCTTCTTGGCAAAGCTGCGCTCGGTGTCCTTATAGCGCCAGCATTTGCCGGAGGTCGTCGCGTTGGCGGCGACGGTGGGGATGAGGGC
>JACDBF010000331.1 GCA_013695055.1 Actinomycetota bacterium | reverse complement strand
GTCCCCGCATTGGTTACCGTGGAGTCATGCGCGTAATCGCCGGCTCGGCCAAGGGGCATCGTCTGAAGACCCCTACAGTTGGCACTCGTCCCATGACCGATCGCATGAAGGAAGCGCTCTTTTCGACGCTCGGCGACGTCGAGGGGATCAAGGTGCTCGACCTCTACGCGGGCTCGGGCGCTTTGGGGCTGGAAGCGCTGTCGCGCGGGGGCTCCCATTCCACTTTCGTCGAGAGCGCGCGCGACGCCATCGTCAAGCTCGAACAGAATGTCGAGACCACCGGGTTCGCGGACACCTCGGAGATCATCTGGGCCGAGGTGCGTTCGACTCTCTCTCGCCCCGCCACCCATCGGGTGGATCTGATCTTTTTGGATCCGCCCTATTCCGCCGCGTTCTCCGACGTGAGAAGAGACCTGGAGGCGATCGTGATGGGAGGCTTCCTCGCCGACGATGGCCGCATCGTCGTGCACCGCCCCATGAAAGAGAAAAGGCTCGACGTCTTCGGCCTCGACCTCATGTGGGAACGCGACTACGGTCAGGCCCACGTCTACATCTTCTGCCACGAGGACGAGGAAGGCTGATGACCGCCGCCGTTTGTCCGGGGTCCTTCGACCCCCCGACCAACGGCCACATCGATGTCATCGAAAGGGCTGCGCGCCACTTCGGCGAGGTGCTGGTGGCCGTCACGGCGAACCCGTCGAAAAAGCCCCTGTTCTCCCTCGAAGAGCGAATCGAGTTGCTGCAGGGCGCGCTTTCACATCTCGACAATGCATCCGTAAGCTCCTTCGACGGCCTGCTGGTGGACTTAGCACGCGAGCACGCGGCGACGGTGATCGTGAAGGGGCTGCGAGTGCCCTCAGACTTCGAGTACGAGGTACAGATGGCGCAAATGAATCAAGTCCTTAATCGGGGCCTGGACACCATGTTCATGGCAGCCTCCCCGTCGTGGGCGTTCGTGTCTTCCAGCCTCGTCAAGGAAGTCGCTCACCATGGCGGCTCGATAGACGAGCTCGTTCCTCAGGGGGTTTCCGAGGCGCTCCGGCGGCTCTCTGAGTCTTGATAATTTGGCATCCGACCCGGTACGTGGCAAGCTCAAGCGGGCGTGGTGGGGTCGGGTGGCTAAAGGAAGGCGAGCATGGACTTGATAGAGCGGATTGACGAGCTTCAGGTTCTCATCGAGGAGGCGAAGTCCGTGCCGTTCTCGTCCAGCGCGGTCATAGATCGCCAGGAGCTGCTCGAGCTCTTGGCCCAGCTCAAGCAAGAGGTCCCCGACGAGGTGCGCCAAGCACGCTGGATGAGCCGCGACCGGGACGAGCTTCTAGCCCGAGCGCGCAAGGAGGCCGAGCGGATCGTGGCCGAGTCGCGCGAGCAGCGCGACCGCCTGCTGTCCCGTTCCGAGATCGTGAACGCGGCCCAGCGTGAAGCCGAGAGGATCATCGACGAGGGCAAGGGTCGGGCCGCCCGTATGCGCCTCGAGGCCGAGGATTACATCGACCAGAAGCTCGCCGGATTCGAGATTCTCTTGAACAAGACGCTCGCGACCGTGGCGCGTGGACGGGAGCAAATGCGAGGTGATACCTCTCGCTCCGTAGAGCCCGAGGACCGGTCGTCCGCAGCCGGCGGGCCCTTCGATGCTCAGGAGCTCAGCGAACCGGCTTTCTAGTACTCTGGCGATCCCTAATTATTGGCAAAAAGGTCCGCTCTGCTATCCTCTGGGGTGCGTGCCGGGGCGTCGGCGCGCACTCACCGACTTCGACGGCAGGACTGTGGCGCGTGCAAAATCTCAGAAAATCGGTCGCCGAGATTTCCGGGCGGCCGGGCGGATATCAGGACCTCCGGGTGAAGACATCCCTCACCGGCGTGTTCGTGGGGCTCTCCGAGATCACCGACGCCCCCGTGCGGGCAACGCTTCGGGCCGAGAGCGTAATGGAGGGCATCCTCGTAACCGGACGGCTGCGGGCGAGCGCGTCGTCTCAATGCGCTCGCTGCCTCCGAGATGTGGCGTCGAATGTCGACCTCGATATCTGTGAGCTCTTCGCAGCGTCCGGGCATGAGCCGCCCGGGGGCCAGGACCCTTACCGGGTAGACGGGCTGGAGATAGACCTCGAGCCAATGTTGAGAGATGCCCTGGGGCTCGCCTTGCCTCTGCGGGCCCTCTGCCGACAGGACTGCCCAGGCTTGTGCGCACGCTGCGGACAGGATCTCGCCGACGCCAGCTGTGACTGCGCGCAGGACGAACCCGATCCTCGCTGGGCGGCGCTCGACAGCCTCAGGAAAGAGCTCGAGAGCCGGCCCGGCCGCACGGCCACCGGATAGAGAGAATCAAGGAGGAAACGATGGCGGTACCCAAGAGACGCAAGTCGAGATCGAAGATGCGTATGCGCAGGGCCCATTGGCGAGCGTCGGCGCCCACCTATTCGTCCTGCCCTCAGTGTCGCGAGCCGAAGATGCCTCACCGAGTGTGCATGAATTGCGGCTATTACGCCGGGCGACAGGTTGTCGAGACCGAGTAATCCCGGCGACGGGCTGAGCCCTTTCGGGCTGCCCGCTACGCCGGGCTCGATCTACGAGCTGGCCGTCACGCACCGCTCGTTTGCGTTCGAGCAAGCCGTCGTCCCGCCGCACAACGAACGGCTCGAGTTCCTGGGAGACGCGATCCTGGGAGCGGTGGTGACCGAGCTCATCTATGATCGCTATCCGGAGCTCGCCGAAGGCGATATGGCCCGTTTGCGCGCCTCGACGGTCAGCACTCCGGCGCTGGCGGAGCTTGCGCTCGAGCTCGGCGTCGGCGATCACCTTCGCCTCGGGCGGGGCGAGGAAGTCTCGGGCGGCAGGACCAAGGCGTCTTTGCTGGCGGACGCCTTCGAGGCTCTCGTGGGAGCGGTGTTCGTGGATCTGGGAATCGATCGGGTCACCGCAATTCTCGCTCCTCTGTTCATCACCCGTCTTGAGAATGCGATCGCCGCGGGAGGCGGTCACGACGCCAAAGGGGCCTTGCAGGAAGCGGTCGCACGGCGTCTGGGCACTCGCCCCACCTACCGGGTGTCGTCTTCGGGCCCGGAGCACAGCAAGAGCTTCATCGCTCAGGTGTTTATCGACGACGAGCTGTTCGGCGCCGGTTCGGGAAGCAGCAAGAAAGAGGCCGAGCTGAATGCGGCCCGAGAAGCGCTGGCCCAGATGACCGCTTCCGACATCGGAAAGAGTCACAGTGCTCGCGCTTCCTGAGGTGGAGGTGGTTCGCCGCGATCTCGAAAAGGAGATCGTCGGCCGGCGCATAAAGGATGTCGAGATCCGGCCCGGAAGCAACTCCATGAAGATCATCAAGCGTCACGGACGCCGCAAGGAGTTCCAGGACCTGCTCCTGGGGGCCCGGGTCGACAAGATCGCCCGGCTCGGAACCTGGTTGGTGCTCGAGCTCGACAGCGACCGGGCGCTGGTCATCGATCTGGGCGACACCGCCCACGTGCTCAAGACCAGCGCATCCGAGGCTATCGCCACCTACACGCACATCGTGATCGGGTTCACCATCGGGGGCCAGCTCCGCCTGATCGATCCCAAGCTGACCGGCGAGGTCTTCGTCACTCCCACGGCCGAGCTGGGCACTCTGGACGGTGGTCTGCCGGCGTTGATCGACCCCCTCGGCGCTC
>JACDBF010000325.1 GCA_013695055.1 Actinomycetota bacterium | reverse complement strand
GGGCCAGCTCGAGCGCCCATTCGAAGTAATCGGGCGTGCTTTGTTTGTCGGCGTCGATGAAGATCAAGTCGAACGGCTCGCGATCCTCGGCGGCGAGCTGCGGCAGAGACTCCAGCGCGGGTCCGAGGCGAACATCGACGACCTCCGAAAGTCCCGCGCGAGCGAGGTTTGCTCGGGCTACCTCTGCGCATGCCGACTTGACCTCTAACGTCACCAGGCGGCCCTCGCTCGGGAGCGCGCGGCCGAGCCATATCGCGCTGTAACCCCCCAGCGTGCCGATCTCCAGGATCGTGCGAGCCCCCATGCTGCACGCGAGGAGCTGCAATAGCTTGCCCTGGCCGGCGGAAACATGGTGTGGCGGCAAGCCGGCGGCGGCGCCGGCCTCGAGGGCTGCGTCCAGCACGGGGTCGGCCGGCACAAGCAGGTCCTCGAAGTAGCTGTCCACCGCGGCCCACAGGTCTCGAGTCATCGTTGATCTTCACCGGCTACGACCGATGACCTCGCCGATCCGGTCGCCAAGGAGTTGCCTCGGCCCGCGCGCAAGCTCGCGAGAGGCGCTACTGAATGTGGGGATGAACGGATGCCAAGGGGACGCCGGGGTAGCGTTCGATCTCGCGCTCGAGGGTGACCTTGACATGGTCGGCCCGCGAGCTCATACGCCGGTCGGTCTCTCGGAACCCGAGCTTTTGCAGCCTCCTGAGCTCGCCGGCGTGGGATTTGCGAGGGCCCGCGCCCGGAGCCGTCAGGTAGACGTCCAGAAGGATCTTTTGCTGGATCTTCCGTTGCTTTCCTTCGGCCATACAGCGACCCTACCCCAGTCAGATCCAGGTCCGGCGCTTGAAGTAGAGGTAGAGCCCCGAGCTCGAGAGCACCATGAGCGTGATGGCGAACCAGAAGCCGAAGATCGTCTGGTCGTGAGGCACCAGCTTGAAGTTCATACCGTAGACGCTGGCGATGAAAGTGGGCACCGTGATTATCGCCGCCCATCCGGTAAGCCGCTTGGTCACCTCGTTGAGCGCGGTGGCCTGTTCCGCCCGGCGCAGGTCCAGAACGGCGTCGGTGAGGTCGTCGATGTTCCGGATCTGATCGGCAGTGCGCAGTAGATGGTCGTTTACGTCCTGGAAGTAGTGATGGCTGTGGCGCCCGACGGCCTCCCTCCCCGGCCCCTCCAGGATCCACTCGAGCACCCGCTCGTTGGGGAGCACATAGCGCCTGAGCCGCGAGAGCTTCTGCTTGACCGCATAAAGCTCGCGCTGAACGGGCTCGGTGGGGTCTCGAAGCACGATCTCTTCGAGCCTTTCTATCTCGTCGTCGAGCCCGTCCACGATGGTTTCGAAGTCGTCGACCAGCACGTCGAGCAATGTGTAAACGAGGTAACCGGGTTCGGCCCCGAGGCGTTTTTCGTCCTTCAACCACCGGGACTTGGCCTTTTCGATGATCCTGCCGGCGCCGGCATGCAAGGTCAAGACGAAACGATCTCCGATGAAGCACGAGATCTGAGTGGCTTCAAGCTGCCCCCTAACCTCGTCGAGCTCGTGGAAGACCACGAACAGGTGCCTGTCGAAGTCGTCGAGCTTGGGCCGCTGGCGGAATTCGCCGGCGTCCTCGACGGCCAGCGGATCGAGATTGAATTCCTCGGCGATCAGGGCGATCTCTTCGGGCGTGATTCCGGAGACATCCGCCTCCGCCCACAAGAGATTGCCGCTCTCGGCCCGAAGGTCGGAGATCTCCGAGAGGTCTTCTACTTCTTTCCACCCGGATTCTTCCGAGTGGCAGACCGCGACTAGCATGACTAGACGATAAGGCGCAAGGGGCCCCCTCGCGGTTCAATTAGCCTGTTGAACATCAATTCGATTACACGCGCAATCAGCCCTGAAAGCCCAGGAGGAGTGAATGTCCGCCATGAGTCAGGTCCTCGATCAAAAGGCACAGGAAGTGACCTGCGCGGAGCTGGCTAGCTACGAGAAGAGAACCCCTAGCTCCAAGAAGCTCTACGCCCGGGCCGAGAAGTCCATGCCTTTCGGAGTCACCTCCTCTTTCCAAGCCGGCGACCCGTATCCCATCTACCTCAAGGAGGGCCACGGAAGCCGGGTCACAGACGTGGATGGGAACACT
>JACDBF010000322.1 GCA_013695055.1 Actinomycetota bacterium | reverse complement strand
ACTTGTCCTCGGAGTAGAAGCCCGCGGTGAGGCCAAAGGGAGTGTCGTTGGCGTCCTTCAACGCTTCATCGACCGAGCCGACGGGCGAGACGGCCACGAACGGCACGAACAGCTCTTCCTTCCAGATCCGCGAGTCGCGCGGTACCTCGACGACGGTGGGAGCGACGAAGTTGCCGCGCTCCATGTCGCCGTCGGTGATGCGCTTGCCTCCGGCGATGACGCGACCTTCCTTGGTGGCTTCGTCGGACGCTTTCTCGAACCTGTCGACGGCTTTGTCGTCGATGACCGGGCCCATATATACGCCCGCTTCCAGCGGGTTCCCGACCGAGGTTTTTTCGGTCTTCTGTTTGAGGAGGTCGACGAAATCGTCGAAGACTTCACGCTGCACGAGCACTCGCGAGCACGCCGAGCATTTTTGTCCGCTGTATCCGAAGGCCGATCGCAGGACGCCGTCGGTCGCCTTGTCGAGATCGGCCTTGGCGCTCACGATTGCGGGATTCTTGCCCCCCATCTCGCAGATGACAGGCTTGGGGTAGTCCTGCGCCACGCTCTTGTAGATGCTCATGCCGACGTCGTAGGAGCCCGTGAACGTAAGCCCGTCTACTTCGGGATTGCCCACCAGCTCTTGGCCCACGGTCTCGCCGAGTCCGGTAAGGACGTGGAACGCACCCGGGGGGACGCCCGCATCCATGAACACGTCGTAGAGCTTGAGCGCCATAAGAAACCCCTGCTCCGACGGCTTCAGGACGACCGTGTTGCCGGCGACCAGCGCCCCTCCGGCGGGCCCGGCCGAAAGCGCGCTCGGGAAGTTGAACGGCGAGATGACGACCCACACGCCATACGGCCGCAGGACGCTGCGGTTGTGCTCTTCATCGGAAAGCTGCTGCATGGGCACCGCGAAGCCGTCGTGGTCTTCCATCTGGTGGCAGTAATAGCGGATGAGGTCGGCGGCCTCTTCGACCTCTCCCAGCGCTTCGAGCTGGTTCTTGCCGACCTCGAGGGCGGTCAAGGCGGCGAGCTCGTAGACGCGTTCCGAGACGTTGTCGGCGGCCCGGTTCAGGATCTCGACGCGTTCCCTCCACGGCTTACCCGACCACTCGTGCGAGGTTGCCTTTGCCGCGGAGACGGCGTCTTGCGCGTCTTTGGCGGTGGCGAGTGAGAACTTGCCGATGAGAATCTCTGAGTCTATCGGCGACCGCTCATCCAGCGTTTTCTCTCTGAGGCGCGCCTCGCCGTTCACATAAAAGGGATACTCCTGACCCATCCACGACCGGGCCGTTTCTATGCCCTTGCCGTAGCTGGCGGCCATCTCCTCGTTGTCGGCCGACATTGTCGCGTAGGTGATCTTGAATCCCACCGGCTAGCACCTCCCCATAACAGCGCCGAAAGTCGTTTCGTTGCTCAACCTAGTCATATCTCTGTGAGTCGTCGTCAGGCCGTGGCGGCTTCGGCCGCGCGCTCCCGCCAGTACTCCTGGCCCTCGGCGGGTAGCGTGTAGATGGGGTCGTAATACTCGTGCGGCTGGATGAGGGCCTCGTCGTTGTCGTACTCGATGCCCGTGCGGTAGTTCTTGGTCCAGTATGAGATGCCCCTTACGCGGTCGTAGGAGTCCACTTGATGGACCCAGCGTTTCCCGACGAATGGAACGTCGCAGAGGAAGCGTGGCGTTGCGAATCCGGGCAAGTAGCCCATGATCGAGTGCTGCAGGCTCTGGGCTTCATGTACGGGCAGGCGCCAGTGCTCGGAGTTGGGGATCATGTCGCACATGTAGAAGTAGTAGGGCATGATCTTTCCGTGATCCAAGAGAGCGAAACAAAGATCCAGCAGCGTCTCTTGGGTGTCGTTTACCCCGCGCAGCAGAACTCCCTGATTGCGGACGTCCCGGAAGCCCATGTCGAGCAGCTTGCGCACAGCTTTGGCTACGAGTGGAGTAACCGACGACGCGGTGTTCACGTGAGCGTGGACGGCAAGGTCGACGCCACGCTCGTGTGACTTTTTCGCAAGTCGATCGAGGCCGGCAAGCACGTCCTCTTGCAGGAAATGCTGCGGCAGCCCCATCAGCCCTTTGGTCGCAAGGCGGATGTCGCGAATGTTTTCGATGTCCATGAGAGCGCCGACGAAGTGCTCCAGATGCGCGATCGGAAGGTTGGCCACGTCCCCGCCCGACACGACGACGTCACGCACCGATGGTGTCTTGTGCAGGTAGTCGAGGATCGCCGCATAGCGGTCCTTCTGCTTCATCTCGAAGCGATACTTGATGACTTGCGGGACGTTGTTGCCCACGAGATCCATGCGAGTGCAGTGACCGCAGTACTGGGGGCAGGTGGAAAGCAGCTCGGCCAGCACCTTGGTCGGGTAGCGGTGGGTTAGCCCCTCGACGGCCCACATGTCCGCCTCGTGCAGGCTGTCGCGCTCGGCCAATGGATGGCTCGGCCACTCGGCGTCTCGGTCCTTTAGCGCCGGGATCATGTAATGGCGGATCGGATCGGCCCACAGGTCGTTCTCGTCCATCGTGTTCAGCATCTGGGGCGGCACCAGCATCGACATGGTGGCGCGCTCTTGCTGATCCCTGCGGATCGACTCCTCGAGGTCCTCGGGCAAAAGGTCCCCGAGCGTCTTCTTAAGCTGGTCGAGGTTCTTGACCGTGTGAAGGCGCTGCCATTTGGCGCTCTCCCACTCCTCGGGGGTGACGTCCGAGTAGCCCGGGAGCCGGCGCCAGTCGGGCTCGACGAACGCGCGGTTGGGCGAGTACTTGTAGGGTTGCGGCGCCGCATGCGCCCTGGTCTCACGGTGCGGCAGCTTGGGTGGCGTGACCGTGCCGGTTGCCATCGTTCGACCTCCCTGTGTGCGCTCGGCTCTTGGCTTTCCTAGGGCCGCAGCTTACTATGAGCGAACAGCATTAGGCAAAAAGCCCCATGAGCGGAAGGACGTTCGGTTATGGACGCCAAGGATCAGATACTCCTAAAGCTGGTCGAGGCCGATGCCCGGCTCACCTACGCCGAGATCGGCGAGCGGGTCGGGCTCGCCCCCTCCTCGGTCCACGACCGCATCCGCAAGCTCGAGAAGTCGGGCGTCATCAAGGCCTATCGCGCCGAGATCGACCTCGAGCGGGCCGGCTACCCCATCACCGCATTCGTTAGCCTCATACTCCGCCCGGCCTCCCCCGCCGATGTCCCGGCCCGCATCGCCGAGCTTCCGTTGGTCGAGTCCTGTTACTCGGTCGCCGGCGACAACTCCTACGCCTTGGTCGTCCGAGCTCCCTCGACCAAGGATGTGGAGGAGCTGCTCGACGCTCTGCGGAGCAAGCTCGAGGTCACCACGCGCACCACGATCGTGCTCTCCACCCCCTTCGAGCGCCGCTCGGTCCTGGGCCCTCCCTAGTTGGCCCGCTACAAGAGGGCCCGGGTCAGCTCCTCGAAGCGTCCCCGGGCCCGGGCCTCGTCGAGGTCGGCGGCGTGGGCGGTGCTTTTGGGGACATGCAGGCGGACGCTCGCGAGGCCGTGAAGCCGCTGGAGCGGAGAGGCCGTCAGCTTCAGCTGCTGGACGTTTGCGAGCGGCACGATGGTGGTCCGTCCGATCAGCACACCTGAGCGCACCGCGGCGTGCGCGCCGGTAACGGTGTGAGCAAGGGCCCGCCAGCCGAGGAGCGAGGCGAGCCCGACCGCCGGAAGCAGCGCGAAGACGAGAATGCCGCCCGAGCCCAGCCGGAGTGTTGCGGCGCCTCCCGCCGCGAGCGCCAGGGCGCCCGGAAACCACAGGCGTCGCAACATGGCCCGGGCCGGGACGGGCTCCCAGCTCGAAGGGGTGAGATCGATCCTGGTCCCCAGGACCCGGCCGGCGAGCGCCAGCGCTTCGGCTCGGCGGGCGATCGGGAGAAGCATGCTCGTCTCCTGCTGCTCCTCTTTCGGGCCCGAATAACCGGCGACAACCACCGTGAGCGAAGCCAGGCCGAAGACCCTGCGGACGAGGTTCTCCTGAAGCTGCACCGCCTGGATGCGCCGCAACGGAACCGTGGCCCGGCGGCGCTCGAGCAGACCTCGCACGATCACCAGTCGATCGCCCTCTTGGGTGACGGTGAAGCCCCAGTAGACGAGCACCGTGGCGGCGATCGAAAATACGAGCGACACGAAGAGGAAGACCAAGGCCGCGCCGATCACGACGACGACGCCCGGCGCTCCTCGGGCAAAGACTCGCTCGGCGACCCCGCCCACGAACGACTCCGAGGCGACCTCCTGCAGATAGCCGAGCAGCAGAGCCAGCACCGCCACCCGACCCCCGGTGAGGCCGGCGAGAGACAGCTCGGAGGGACCGAGGGAGGCGAGCGGAGGGGCGGCCTCGTCCCGACCTACCTCCTTGTCTTCGAGCGCGCCGGCGAGAAGCGCCTCCCGCACCCGCTCGGCCTCACCCGGAGCGAGCGCCACGAGGTTCGCCTCGGTGCTGTCTCCTCCGATGGCTTCGATGCGAAGCTC
>JACDBF010000205.1 GCA_013695055.1 Actinomycetota bacterium | reverse complement strand
GCATGGGTGTGGTGGACGCTCCGACCGGGATGGCGCCGCGCGCTCAGTACGAGGCGTGGAGCGCGCTGGCCGTGGAGGCAATCGAGGGCTACGACGGGCTCTACATCCACATCAAGGGGCCCGACGTGCCCGCTCACGACGGCGACTATCAAGCCAAGATCCAGAGCATCGAGGACATCGATCGGAGCTTCTTCGCCCCGTTGCTGGACTCGCTCGACCTCGGCCGCACCATCGTGGCCGTGACCGCAGACCACTCGACGAGCTGCGCTCGCAAGGCTCACACCGACGGGCCCGTCCCCCTGCTCGTGTCGGGCGGGGGGGTCTCATCCGACGGAGTGACCAGCTACGGCGAGGCGGCCTCCCGAGAGGGGGCGATCGGTCACCTAATGGGGCCCGAGATCATGCCGAGCTTGGTCGGCCTGGCGCGCGGGAGCTAGCCGGGCCCTTGTTGTACCGTGAAGGGGTGATTTCAGCCCGAGGAGTTGCCGGATGAACATCCTGACTGCGATGCTGGTCGTCATTCACATCATTGCCTCGTTGACCATGATCTTGTTCGTGCTTCTGCACGCCGGTCGCGGCGGGGGCGTCTCCGAGATGTTCGGCGGCGGCATGCAAAGCCAAGCGATGGGCTCGACCGTGATGGAAAAGAACCTCGACAGGATCACGGTCATCACCGCGATCGTGTTTGCGGGGACAACCATCCTGCTCGCCTTCCGCCTGCAGTAGCGCGCTTCGGCCGGATGAACGGCCTTCTAGCCGGAAAGGTCCGGCGCACCCTCGCAGCCGCGTCAGCAAGCGTGCTTTTCCTGCTGGGCGCCTGCACTTCCGACGAGGGCCCTTCCCCCGACAATGGGGCAGTCGCGACCCCCACGCCACCACCTCGCAGGGGCGGATCGGTCACCTTTGGGGTCATCGGGGAGCCGGCCACCTTGGATCCGTATTCGGAGGGGGCCTCGGACCTCACGCACGCCCTGGCCCGCCCTCTTTATCCCTCTCTCTACCGCCTCTTGCCCGACGGGAGCGCCGAGCCGTACCTCGCCCGCTCGCTCACAGAGACATCGCGTGGGGCCACCGTTCGTCTGCGCCGGGCTCGCTGGAGCGACGGCCGTCCGATCGGCGCCGCTGACGCCGTCGCCAGCATCGAGCGCGCGCTGCCGCCCTCGGGACTTGCGCTCATCGACAAAGCCGAAGCCGCCGGGCCTCGCACTATCGAGCTGACCGGCGCCGTCGACGACTGGCAGGGGGCGCTCGCTACCCAAGCTCTCATAGTCCCGCAAGACGGTCGTCGCGCTTATGGCGGGCCGTTTTCCGTAGCCGGAACCACGTCCGGGCTCGAGATCGTCTACCGCCCCAATAAGCGGTGGTTCGGAGGCAAGGCGCCCCTGCTCAAGGAGGTAAGGGTGCAGTTCATCGAAGGGCTGGACATCCTCGTCGGCCTCCTGCGGTCGGGTCGCCTCGATTCGGGGGCGCCTCCCGCCACGATCAACCTCGCCGGGCGCCTGGAGTCCCAGGACATCGAGATCTCCTCGGCCCTCGGCTGGGAGTCGCTGCGCGCCGACCTCTCACGGAGCGACCTGTCGATCGCCGAGCGGGCCTGGGTCGCGGGCTCCATCGACCGTTCCCTCATAGCCTCCGTGCTCGCGGGCGACGCCGGGCGCCTGTCGAACTCGCTTCGCCCGGGCCCCGGCCCAACCGGCGCCGACGGCGCGTGGTCGAGCCCGCTGCCCGATGAGGAGATGCCGGCCGAGACCATCGAGGTCGCCTCGCCGCGCGATGACGAGCTTCTCGAGCTCATGCAAGAGGCCATCTACCGTCAGCTCACGGCCGCCGGCGCGTCCGTCGAGCTCACATCCATCGAGGGATCCGAGTTCTACGGCGGCTGGCTCGATGCCAATCCCGTGGACCTGGCGTTGCTCAGGTCGGCCGGCGCGCCGGGTCCTGCGAAGGAGTCGATGGAGTTCGAGAATCTCGACGCGCTGCCTCTGGCCCACGTGCGCACCTACGTGGCCGCGGGCGGCACTCGTCTCGTCGGGCCCCGTCCCAACCCCACCTTGGACGGCCCCCTGTGGAACATGCACGAGTGGTACCTCGGTCCTTCCGGCAACTGAAGGGGCCGGGGCCCGGCGCATATAATCGGCGAGGTCCTGTGGGCATGTCGCGCCAGGGCTTCTTCTTCGTCGGAGTGGCGGAATTGGTAGACGCGCTAGGTTGAGGGCCTAGTGGGCTTTATAAGCTCGTGGGGGTTCAAGTCCCCCCTCCGACACTTATAAGCGCACGTCAGAGGGCCTTTTGCGATTTCCGGTCCTCGAGGGAAACAGGCTCCTGTTCCGCCTTGGTCCGCGTCTGGTCCGCGTTGGTTTCAGTTTGTGTGCGTCTAAACGCTTCGTCCAGGCGTTCGGTGAGCTGCTCATCGAGGCTCGGAAACAGGTGGCCGTAAGTGTTGAGCGTGGTCGTAATCGACGAGTGTCCGAGGCGAGCCTGAATCTCTTTCGGATGCGCGCCCTGGGCGATTGAGAGAGCCACAGCCGTGTGCCGGAGGTCGTGAAAGCGAACCCCCTCGAGGTCGGCTCTTCGGGTCGCGGGGAGCCAATGAGAGGTCCTGAACGAGCCCCGGCGCAGGAACTCTCCCTTGAGGTTGGTAAAGACGTACTCGCTCACCGGCGCCTGGGCGAGATGGGCCGCCAGCATGTCCGCCAGGAAGCGGGGGAGCATGAGAGCGCGCCGGCTCGCGTTGCTCTTGGTCTCCGGGTGGTAGCGAACGCGGCTCCCGATTTCCTCGAGAGTGCCGACGATCTGCACCCGTCTCCGGAGGAGGTCGAGGTTGGTTCTCTTGAGGCCCGCCAGCTCGCCCCAGCGGCAGCCGAGGTAGGCGGCCGAGTAGACCAGGGGAGCGTGGTGCCCGCCGATGGTGTCTGCGACCTCGTCTATCTGAGCCGCCGATAGAAAGCGCTGCTCTTGGCGCGGGACTCGGGGGAGCTTCACGGCGCGCCCGCAGGGCGACTGGGTCAGCATGCCGTCGTCCACCGCGAACTGCATCGTGGCCGACAGCAGCCGATAACACTCCCGAATCGTCTTGGGCGCGAGCCCCTTGTCCTGGAGTTCCACAATCCACGCCTGGATGTCGGCAGCGCGTATCCGGCCGATGAGATGGTTGGCGAAATAGGGGAGTAGGTGGGAGCGCAAATAGCTTTCGCAAGTGGCGCGTGTCGAGTCCCTAAGGTCGACGCTGGCGTCGAGTCGGTGGCGCGCTAGCTCTCCGAATCGAATCTGGCCGAGCCGAGGGTTTACCCACTGGCGCCGCTCCTTGTCCGCGGCCACCTCGTGCTGGCGTTTCCGTGCGTCGGTTATCAAGCGGAAGTGCTCCGTCACTTCTTTGCCGGTAGCCGGGTTGCGGTAGCGAAGCTGATATTTGCCGTGGTGCTCTCTGATGCCGGGGGGTAGCTTTCGCTCAGTCATCGGGATTCCTTTCGAGGCTCGTTCTTGGCTCTTCCGCGCTTCTCTTCGACAACTCTCTCGAGTGGTGAAGGTTCAGTCATTTCTTGCTCCTTCGTCGGCGGATCTTGGGTCGGAGCTCGTCTAGCAGCTCGCGGGTTACATGGCCTCTGAGCGCTTGGAGGCTTCGACGACTAACGTGCTTGTCGCCGAGCCTCTGCGCGACTCGAGCGTCTCTTTCGGCGGTCACATCCCGGCCCCAGGTGCGCTGGGCCAGCTTTCGGACCTCGGCCACCGTTGTCTCGAGCGAGGCGGCCGCCTTCTGGTCGGCCAGCTTTGTGACACCTTCTGCGTTGCCGGGCGGACCTTTGGTGAGGACGACCTCGATGGAATCAGAGCTTCCTACCGGGTCAGTCAGAGCGCGGGCGACAGGTAGTCCAGCCCCCAACCGGAGGGGGTCCGGTGTGACCGTGGCATCCCCCCTCGGGCCCAGCATCTCTCCGAGCTGAGTCTCCCCCTGCGCTTGGTGGCCTCCGGCCAGCTCGAGGACCAAGTCGGCAGGGAACAGTTCCTCGAGGCTCTCGTGGAGGACATACACAAGGGGAAAGAACTCGGCGATAGGGACTTCTCGAGTCCCGTCCTCGATGTTCTTCACCGTGTCCCGGTTCCAATCGAGGCCGCGGAGACTCACCCAAGAGCCGAACTCCTCCTGAGACAGTCCGAGCTCTAGCCGCGCTTCCCGCAACCGCGTTCTGAGGGCCTCCCTTAGGGGCATTGCCTTTCCCATTGCCACAGTGTCGCATATCTCAGGTGGCTTTGTCAGGCCGCTTGACGCCAAAAGAATAAGGATGTAGTTTCCCTTTCAGGTGGCGCAAACAAGCCACTGGATGCCCAGCCAGGAGGAGGAGAAGAAGTGTCGAGCAAGCTGCTGGGGTGGCGGAGAGCCGAGGGCTTCTCGCAGCCCGAGGTCTCGGGACTAACCGGCGTCAGCGTCGCAATGCTGAGTCGCCTTGAACGAGGCCAGAGACAGGCCAGCCCCCGGCTCAAGGTGCGAATGGCTCGGAGGCTAGGCGTCCCAGTCTCCGACCTCTTCGAGGTCGAACCGTTAGCCGAAGAGGCCGATGCCAAGGAACCAGTCGCGTGAGCCGGCTCCTCACCTTGGCGGAGGCCGCCGACCGCACCTCCACGACTGTTCGCTGGTGGAGAAGCGCCATTTTCGAGAAGAGGGTTCCAGTAGTCCGCGTCGGTCGGCTCGTCAGGATTTCCGAGGCCGACCTCGAGCGGTTTATCGAACGCAACCGAGAGCCCGCCCGAACGGAGGAGGTGACGCGCATCGGGCGGGTGTCCTAAAAAGACGAAACCCCGGCTCACGACCGGGGATCGCAGACCAGACCATCTAAAGGAGATTCAATGCCGAGAATACCAAAGGAGAGCTTCCAGGGATGGGCTCTCGGGGAAGAACGCATCCGCGAGGGGCTTCTCAAAGAGGCAGCCGATAAGCCAGTTCGGCGCTACGCCCAGTTCGACGCCATGAGATGAAGGCCCAGAAGCAGAGTTTTCGCAAGAGCGAGCGTGTCGGCAAGGCAAAGCTGCCGCCCACGTCCATCGTCGACGGATGGCACTCGTGGCTCAACAAGATGGGCGATCTCCTAAGGGAGGGAGCGCGCCTCGCACAAAAGACGGACACGACTCCGGGCCTCGAGCTTGACGCGTACTCGGGCATGGCCTATGCGATCTACCAGCGCATCACCGAACGAAATATTGACGCCGAGCTCCGACACTTTCAAGAGACGGGGGGCGTCTGATGGCCAGCTACTACCTGACCTCGCCCAACGTTTTCAACCAGAAGTTCGCGGCCCTCGACCACAGAGCGCAGCTCGTCTACCTCTACATCACCTCGTGCCGGCACCGGAACAGTGAGGGGCTCTTCTTCCTTCCCATGCCCTACGTAGCGAACGATCTCGGCATGTCCACCGAGGACGTGGAGGCCGCTCGACAGCATCTAGAGACCGAGGCCTTCATCGCCTACGACGACGGTAGTGAAGTCATTCTCGACCGTAAGGCCCTTGAGTTCTACCAGCCGGTGGGACAGAAGCAGTTGCTGGGAGCCGTCCGGGCTCTCCAGGGGGTACCTAAGTCGCCCCTCAAAGCGGAGCTCCTGAAGCTCGCCTTCCACAACGCCCCGGACCTGGCCGATGCCATCGTTGAGAAGTGCGGCGAGCTAGCTGGGCAAGTGTTCCCGAAGGGGTATCCAGGGTCGTCGCAGACTGCGGATACCCCTTCTCAGACAGAAGAGGCAACGACGTGAGGCGCCGAAATTGGTTCGAGCGAGCCACATTTCTAAACCTTGGAACCTTTGGAGCACCTCTACTCCACTCACCTCTTCTCCTAATCGCGCTCTTCTCTTCTCTTCTCTACTCAGGGTATCCAGGGTTGTTCGCGACTGCGGATACCCCTTCTAAGAAGCCTAAGAATATTCGCCGACGACAATTTGGAGGAACTGACATGAGGATGAGAGTGCTGAGCCGACGTGACTAAGTGTCGAGAAGCACAAGACGTTGCAAGAACGCAGGCGCATACCGTTACGCTAAACACTTCCGGGCCTATGACAGAAGCTGTTACCTGTAACGACTGCCCTGACTGTCATCTCATTCAGTGGCCCGGGCCTCGTCGTGGCGCCATCAGCAACCCCCATTGCCGGACTTGTCATGGACACGATCATCGGGCTTGTGGCACCTGCGGTATCTGCATGCCTTCCAGTTCAAGGTGGGACCGTTGCTACTGCTCTTCTAGCTGCCGGGCGAAGGGCCACCGGGAACGTGAAGATGCGAGGCTCGAGCGCGCTGTGTGGGAGGCCGAGCATCCAAAGGAGGCGGCTAACCAGCCGGCTGAGCTCGAGAAGTTCAGAGCCCTCGAGGACTCCATCACGCCACCTGAGGGACGCGCATACCGGCTTCGAATCGAAGATCTGAAGAATCGTGCTGATCGCTGTGGAAAGTGCGATCAGCCCTTCTTCGAAGATGCGGTCATCTACCGGCGTAGGAACGGCAGGCCCACCGACATCAGGTCTCCAGTATTGCCATTTTGCATTGAGCATCGTTGCAGCCAGGCAGACGGATATCACAATCGAGACGCGGGACCGGGCCGCCATTATCGGAGCTGCCGCTGCGAGGATCACCATTGGGGAAGCCCGTCTCCGTGCCTCGGGTGTGGCCGGCCGGTGTCGCATCCCAGATACGCGGCATGGCGTTTGGCTGGCGACTGGATCAACCTCAATGGGAGCCCGCCCGCTACACCCCGCATCTTCTGCGGACTCGATTGCAAGCGCAAAGTCCTAGCTGTTGAGGCGAGACAAGGCGGATGGCCAGCAGGCCCGATTGCGCGACGTGCTCACTCTGCGGCAGCAAGTTCACTCCTAAGCGCTCAGACTCCCGCTTCTGCTCCAATGCCTGCCGTCAGCGCGCCTATCGACAGCGCAGGAGGGCGGGCGCGTGAGCGCCGAACTCGCGGACGGGCTTCTCATTCGTATCGGAAGTCGAGAAGATGCCGAACGTCGCTCCGTGCGCCTGCTTGCAACCGGCCGCGTCATGATCCGTCGACTCGATGACCGGGGGTTGCTCGCTCACGTCCGAGGCGATTCAGGCCAGGTTCGTACCGTCATCTACGGGTTCTGCCGCTGGACGTGTGACTGCCCGGCCCGATCACGTTGCGCTCATGTCCGAGCCGTGCAGAAGGTTGTAGCGGTGCCGCAAGGGCCGAGCCGATGAGTGCCTGCAAGTGGTCTATCAATTGCGGTCAAGAGGCTCACGACGGCACTTTTTGCTATTTCCATTTGAAGCGAGCGCGCGGCCTCGTGAGCGGCATCGTTCACTCGCAGGGCTCAGTAGCCGGCCAGCAGCTAGTGCCTCCCTCAGCGGCGGCACTCAAGATCATCGAGAAGCACTACCCACGCGAAAGGGATGAGGACGATGACTAGGGGGCTTCAGTTCTCTAGAAACGGCAGTTTCTGCAGAGCGTTCGTCGGGCGTCTAGGGCTCCGTACAACAAGAGGGGGATTTCAGAAAATTGCCGAGTAACGTACCCAAACCCGTCGAGCAGCGCCGGAATCGCAACCCGAAGCAGGCCGGAGACTGGATCCTCCTCCCAGAGGGTGGCCGTAAGGGCCCCGCACCGTCATGCGCCGGCTACGGCTTCTCT
>JACDBF010000204.1 GCA_013695055.1 Actinomycetota bacterium | reverse complement strand
AACTCCCCGTTCTGGCTGGGGGTGGACACCGGATACGCCAGCTTTCGGACCGAGATAGCCAGACGCTGGCCGCTTTCGGATGTTCCGCAATACTTTCTATCGCGAGCGCACTACGAGGACCTCGTGCGCGATCTCGTTGCAACCCGGAGCATCGAGGACGCCAGCCAGATCTACTGGGACCTGCGACCCTCCGACAATTACCACACGCTTGAGTTTCGGACCACCGACGTGTGCTTGAGCGTGGACGAGGCGGTGATGATCACCGGCCTCACGCGCGCGCTCGCGCGGATGGGATGTGCCGAGCTTGAGGCCGATGTCCAACCCTTGGAGGTGCGCCCCGAGCTGATGCTGGCCGCCAAGTGGAGGGCGTCTCGCTTCGGGCTCGATGAAGAGCTGATCGATATCGAAAGCCGGACCTCGGCCCCCGCGGCCGAGGTCGTCGGCAAGCTCCTCAGCTTCGTACGGCCGGCCCTGGAGGATGCCGGCGAATGGGAGGAGATCTCGGGTCTCATAGGCCAGACTCTCGGACGCGGAACGGGGGCCGCGCGCCAGCGGAGAGCGTACGAGCGCGCGGGCCGGCTCGAGGACGTGGTCGATCTGGTGCTGGCCGAGACCGCTGCGGGAGTCACGTGACGAGCCGGGAGCGTTGCCATGAGCGTTACCATTGGGCCATGGCTACTCGAGAAGAGATCCGCCCACAGGTCGAGGACGCGCTGAAGACCGTCGATGACCCCGAGCTGGGCATCGACATCTACAACCTCGGTCTCGTCTACGCGGTCGACATCAACGAGAACAACGACGTCAAGGTCGAATTCACGCTGACCACCATGGGCTGTCCCATCGCTCCCATGATCGACGCCGAGATCAAGCAGGCGACGGCGGACATCGAGGGAATCGGAGCGGTCACGACCGAGCTCGTCATGTACCCGCCGTGGTCGCCTGAGAAGATGACGCCACTGGCGCGCTCGGCCCTCGGCTTCGTCTAACCTCCCTTTTTTTCACGCCGAGTGGGCCGAGTGGGTGTGGGGTGGCGCATACCGCCACTCAGGGCCCACTCGGCCGGGTTTTCCCACATTTCGCCTTGACGCCCGGCCCGGTCCTCCTTTACTATCGAACATACGTTCGATTCCGGCTGGTCCGGCGAGGGTTCCCCGGTCCCCGCCCGCCGCCGGAGCGGACGTGTTTTTACCGGCAAGGCGGGGGATGGGTGGCCAAGCGGTACAACGAGTCGATCGAGGTGACGCCGGATGGGGGAATCGAAGGCGCGCCCCTTTCTTTTTCGTGGCGCGGCCGGCGTTACGTCGTCGACCAGCAGCTGGCTTCCTGGCGTGAGGCGGGCGAGTGGTGGAACGTGCGCCGCGCGGGCAACGGCGCGGGCGACGATGCCGGGAACGGGGCGTCTGGGGGCGTGGGGAAGCGGGACCCTCAGATGCGGGCGCGCGCCTACTACCGGATACTCGCCCGGCCCTCAGGGGCGCTGTCAACCGGCGAGGTCGACTCTGAAGGTTTCTTGTGCTCCGCGGGCGCGGTCTACGACATCTATCTCGACCAGATGCGCGCCGAATGGCATCTCGCACGCGTATGGGATTGACTCGCCTCTTCGTTTTCGTGTCCGGTTACGGATTCTGTAACTCGCCGCGGAAAAAACCGTGAGCGGGTTCGTGCACCTCCATTGCCACTCGGCGTGGTCGCTCCTAGATGGAGCCATTCCCGCCGAGGAGCTGCCGCATGTCGCCGCCGAGCGGGGCTTCGAGGCGGTCGCACTCACCGACCACGACGCGCTAACCGGCGCGGTCCGCTTCTCCAAGGCCTGCCGGGCCGCAGGCATAAAGCCGATCTTCGGGGCTGAGCTGACCGTGCAGAGCGGCGCCGGGCCCTGGAGCGACGCCGCGCACGTGACGCTTCTGGCCCGGAATGAAAAAGGCTACGGGAATCTATGCCGCCTCATCAGCGAGGCTCATCTGGGACACGAGCGGGGCAAGCCGCTCACGACCTTCGATGCTCTTGCCGACCACCGCGAGGGCCTGTTCCTGCTGTCCGGCTGCGAGCGAGGAGAGGTCGCCAGGCTCGCGGCCGCGGGAGCGATCCCCAAAGCCATAGAGACGGCGCGCCGGTGGAGAGATGTGTTCGGCGATCGTTATCGCCTGGAAGTCTTCGATCATCGTGGCTACGGCCAGCGGGCGCTCAGAGATCGCCTGCTCAAAGTCGCGCGCGCGGCGGGAGTCACTCCGGTGGCGACGAACGATGTTCATTACGCCGGGCCCGAGAACGCGGTGCGACATGAAGTGCTCCATGCGATCGCAGACATCGTTCCGTTGTCGCGCGCCCACGCGCTGCGCGCCAACTCCGAATACTTCTTGAAGGATCAAACTGAGATGCGCTCGCTGTTCCAAGACGCGCCCGAAGCCGCCGACGAGACTCTGCGGATCGCCGACGCGTGCGACTTCGATTTGGATCTCGGCAGTTATCACTTTCCAGACATCCCCATCCCGGTGGGTGAGACGGCAACGGGACTTCTGGCCCGCAGGTGCTACGAAGGCGCTCGCCGGAGATTCGGCTCGATAAGGAGCGCGGTGGACGATCGCTTGCAGAATGAGCTTGGGGTCATCTTCGTGATGGGCTTCGCGGCTTACTTCTTACTCATCGCGGACATCGTCGATCACGTCCGGCTGGTGCTCGGCATTCGGTGTGCATGCCGGGGAAGCGCGGCGGGCTCGCTGGTGTGCTATGTGCTGGGTATCTCGGATGTCGATCCGATCCGCTACGACTTGCTGTTCGAGCGCTTCATGAACTCGAGACGCGAGGAGCTCCCCGACATCGATGTCGACGTCGAGTCCCACCGTCGTGAGGAGGTGCTCTCTTACATCCTCGATACCTATGGGCGTGAGCAAACCGCCGTGTGCTGCATGGTGGACACCTTCAGGGCGCGCATGGCGATCCGAGATGTCGGCAAGGCGCTGGGCATGCCTCCCGAGGAGATAGACATCGTGGCCAAGGCCTTCCCCAGGATCGCGGCTCGGCAGATCTCCACGGCGATCGAGCACCTCCCCGAGCTCGCCGGAACCAATCTCGACGGGGGTCAGCTAGCGCAGCTCTTTGAGCTATGTCTCGGCATCGACGGTTTTCCCCGTCATCTGGCGCTTCATCCCTCGGGCGTGATCCTCTCGGCGTCCACGCTCGGCCGGCGCGTTCCGATGCAGGAGTCTTTCAACGGTTTCACCATGCTGCAGGCCGATAAGCACGACGTCGAGGATCTGGGGCTCGTCAAGCTCGACGTCTTGGGAGTTCGCATGCTTTCGTCGATCGCGCACGCGCGCGACGAGATAGCTCGCACGCGCGGCACGGCCGTCGACATCGACTCGATACCCAGAGACGACCCGGCCACATTTCGACTCATCAAGACGTCGAACACGCTCGGATGCTTCCAGATCGAATCCCCGGGCCAACGCGAGCTGCTGGCCCGCCTTCAGCCCAATCGCTTCGAGGATCTGATCGTCGAGATCTCGCTGTTTCGCCCCGGCCCGGTCCAGTCCGACATGGTCTCGCCCTTCCTCGAGCGCCGCCACGGCTTTCAGGAGGTCTGTCACCCGCACCCGAGTCTCGCGCCGGTGCTCGCCGAAACGGGCGGCGTGATCATCTACCACGAGCAGCTCATCCGGGTGATAGCTGCGGCCACCGGCTGCTCGCTGGCGGACGCCGATTATGTCCGCCGCCATCTCGATTCGGAGCGGCCAAGCCTTCCCGACGATCCCAACAGCCGGCCCGCCCGGCGCGGCCTCGATGGACCTCGCAGCGGAGTCCCGGCCGACAACTCGGTGGGGGCCTGGTTCATCGAATGCGCGCTCGCCCGGGGCTACAGTCACCGGGAAGCCGATGCCTTGTGGGACGAGGTCTTCGCGTTCGCGTCGTTCGGCTTCTGCAAATCGCATGCGGCCGCATTCGCGCTCCCCACCTACGTCTCCGCGTGGCTGAAGGCTCACTATCCGGCCGAGTTCCTGGCCGGAATCCTGACCCACGATCCGGGCATGTACCCGCGCCGGGCGATCGTGGCCGACGCTCGCTGCAACGGCATCTCGATCCTGCCCATAGACGTCAACCGCTCGGGCGCGACCTATCGGGCCGAGGGAGACTTGGGGGTGAGGCTGGCGCTCACCGAGGTGAGAGATATGTCCGCCACCGAGATCGACGCGCTCGTCGGCGAGCGCGCGGCGGGCCCGTTTCGCTCGCTCGAGGATCTCATCAGGCGCACGGGCCTGTCCCGGCCCGTGCTCGAGAACCTCGTTCACGTCGGGGCGCTCGACTCGATCGAGCCGGGCCGAAAGCGTCGTGAGCTCTTGTGGCGCGCCGCCGATCTCGCCGCCGGACAGCACATGGCCGGCGATCGCGCCGGGAAAAACCAGCTTCGGTTGACGCTCGACGAGCCCATCGCCCGGTCTCTTTCGGGCCTTGCGAGCTACGACCTCTTGGAGGAGACCGAGGCCGAGCTCGAGGTCTCGGGCATCGATGCTCGCCGCCACATCATGGATCTCTACAGCCCCCTGCTGGCCGAGATCGGCTGCACGCCGGCGAGCGCTCTCTCCGGGCTGAGGAACGACTCCGAGACATGGATCGCGGGCGTCAAGGTGTCGACCCAAACTCCGGCCATTCGCTCGGGGCAGCGGATCATCTTTCTCACGCTCGACGATCCAACCGGGCTTATCGACGTCACCGTGTTCCAGCGTGCGCAGGCACGCTGTGCCCGGACGGTGTTTCACTCGTGGTTGCTGGTGATCAAAGGCGTGGTGCGCAAGCGCGGTGGGGCCTCGCTGATCCACGACATGGAGCGCAACGTGGGCATCACGGTGGTGGCTATCGAGACCTTCGACCTCGCCGAGCTCGCGCACGACCGCAAGGACGGGCATTCGCTCGCCACCTCACTCGGCCGTCAGCGGCGCCGCCAGGCGGTCGCGGGCCTCGCCGTGGGTCCCAGGAACCTCGAGCCCCCGAGTCGCATGTGGCACGCGAGCGGAGGCAGCGCGGGGCGGTGACACACTGCTCGGCCCATGATCTGAAAGTTCGGCCCCCAGGCGCGCGTAGTGTCACTCATATGGAGCTGCCATGACCATCCTCCACGTCGACATGGACGCTTTCTACGCGTCGGTCGAGGCCGTGAAGGACCCCTCGCTCGACGGCAAGCCCGTGATCGTCGGAGGCCTCGCCGGCCGGGGAGTCGTGACGTCGGCCTCTTATGAGGCCCGGGCCTTCGGGGTCCATTCGGCGATGGCCGCGATCACGGCCCGGAGGCTTTGTCCCCACGCCATCTTCATCGCCAACGACTTCGAGGCCTACAGCGACTTCTCGAGCCGCATCCGAGAGGTCTTTTTCGAGTTCACTCCGCTGGTCGAACCGCTGTCGCTCGACGAGGCCTTTTTAGACGTCTCGGGCTCGCTCAAGCTCTTCGGCTCTCCTGAGGACATCGGGCACGCGGTCAAGCGGCGCATAGCGGAGCTGGGGCTCGCGTGCACGGTCGGAATCGCGCCCAACAAGTTCATCGCCAAGCTCGCCTCGGCCCGCGCCAAGCCCGACGGCTTCCTCGTGATCCGCGAGGACGAGGTCACTCGCTGGTTGCATCCTCTGCCGGTCGGAGCCCTGTGGGGCGTCGGGGCTCAGACCGAGGAGACGCTTCGGCGCCTCGGGCTCAAACGAGTGGGAGACATCGCGGCCCTGCCCCGGACCACCCTCGAACGAGCCTTGGGGCACGCGCTCGGGAGCCACCTGTTCGAGCTCGCCAATGGGGTCGACGACCGTCTCGTCAAGCCTTATGAGGCGCCCAAGTCGGTGGGTTGCGAGGAAACCTTCAGCCACGATCTCGATCACCGTGCGGAGATACTGCGTGAGATCCTGCGATTGAGCGACCGGGTCGCTGGTCGCCTGCGCGCCAAGGCTCTGTGCGGCCGCACCGTGAGCTTGAAGCTCCGATGGTCGAACTTCAAGACGATCACGCGCTCCAAGACGCTTGCGGAGGAGATCGACACCGCCCAGGAGATCTACCAGGTCGCGAAGGACCTCTTTTCGTCGCTGGCCCCCGACCGCCCCCGAATAAGGCTCGTCGGAGTGAGCCTCACCGGCCTCGCCGCCGGCCCTCCATCGAGGCAGCTCGGTCTTTTCGGCGAGGGCGGCCGCGCTCGCAGGGACGCGGCCCGGGCCGTGGATCACATCAGAGGCCGCTTCGGAGATCGGGCCGTCGGGTCCGCGACCTTGCTCGATGAGCTTTTTTGAACCGAGGCTGCCCGCGATACCAGTGCGTCTAATGGCGCGTGCTTTCTATAATCGAGGGCACAGTGCCTCTTTCTGATCACGAGCAGCGCATTCTCGATGAGATCGAAAAGAACCTCTACCAGGAGGACCCTTCGTTCGCGCACGGTGTGAGGCGTCGTTCTCCACGGCTCGACAAGCGCGCGCGTGCGCGGCTCGGCATTATCACTTTTCTGATCGGCTTCGCAACCCTGATCGCGTTCTTCATCGCGGGCTCGCTGTTTCTTGGAGTTCTCGCCTTTGGCGCGATGGTTGCCGGCATCGTGCTCGTTGCCGGATCCTTCGGCCAGCTTGCCGGAGCGAGCCGCGCACAGCGCGTTCGCGTGACCCAGTTGCTCTCCCAATGGGAAGAGCGCATGCGACAACGTTACAAGCGTCGATAAAGAAAACTTCGCGTATTTTGGCCCCAGGAGGCCTTTTCCTTGGCGTGACGTGACGCGACGCGCTAGATTCCCCTGATTGCGTTCGTGGGACGGAGCGGGGCTCGGGGACGAAACGTCCGTCGTTCGCAGTCGTGAGACTTTTCGATTTGTTAGCACGCTCAAGGGTGGAGGTACGCGCGCACTTATGGAGGGATTCACCGCAGATCAAGCATCGCGTTTCACCGGTTGCACGTCGCACCAACTTCGCTATTGGGATCGGATCGGCCTGGTAAAGCCGGGCGTGCAAGCGACCGGGGGCAGGCCCGGAGTTCGACGCCTTTACGATTTTCGAGATCTCGTGGTGTTAAGGGTGATTCGTTCGTTGCTCGAGGGAGGTATGAGCTTGCAACGCGTTCGCCGCGCGATGGAGTACCTCCGCAAGAAAGCGGGCCTTGAAGAGCATTTATCCGAGGTCAAGCTCGTCACCGACGGGCAGAGCGTGTTCAAGATATGTCGCAACGACGGAGAGTTACTCGACGCTCTCAAAGAGGGACAGATGGCGTTCTTTCTCGCGATCGACGACATCGCGCGCAGCGTGGACAGGCGCGTCTCGCAGTATCTCTATGACCGCGAGGAGTTCATCGCGGCGCTTCATCAGGTCGAGTCCAGTCTCGAGAAAGAGCTCGATCCGCCGGTTCGCCAGCGCTTGCGGGCGCTCAGCTAGGCGGCGCGTCGGCGCCGTCGACTCCGCGTGGGCAATGCCGGCACATCTCCGAGAGTGTGGGGCGCGAACACTCGCAGCACCCGCTGCCACCACGACGCCTCTCGCCACAGGCCTCGGCGCAGCGTGCGCGCCAGCTCTCTGGCCCTGAGGGCGTCACTTTGTGACATCGGCGCTCGGGCGTACTCGGCCGTTTCGTAAAGCGTCGCCAGCCTGAGGGCGGGAGCGTCTTGATTTGCCCGCGCGCGTCCGACGCGGCGAGCGTACGAGACGGCCGATTCAGACGGCGATCGCGGGATCGTGACCAGCTCCGAGGCGTCGTCCGCGAAATGATTGAATGCCGCGACGACCACTTCACCGGGACCGCCGGCGCGGTGGTAGCGACGGCGGGTGCGCCTCTCCTTGAGGAGCGGGATGGCGGCGAAGAACACCGCCGCAAGCGCCACGAGCCCGAGGGCTATCCGGTTGAAGGCTCTCTGCCATTGAGGATTCCCGCTCGGGCCGGGAGCGGTCGGCCCGGTGACGTTGCCGCCCTCAACGGGGTCGAAAGCCTCGGCTCGGTCCGCCTGCCCGGGCGGCAGATCGGCGGTGCTTTCAGGCGAGCTTCCGAGGCCGCTGCCCTCGCCCTGCCCCGTCCCCTGCGGGATGTTCGTGTAATCGGGGGGCTGCGCCAGGCCCGGCCGCGGGGTGGGTTCGAAGGGCACCCAGCCGTAGGTGCCAAAGTAGACCTCGGGCCACGCGTGCGCGTCTTCGCCCGTGACCTGGAAATCGCCGTTGGCATCGCGCTCGCCGGGCAAAAATCCGACCGAAACGCGCGTCGGGTAGCCGAGCGACCTCGACAGCAGGGCAAAGGCGGTCGCGAACTGCTGGCAGTAGCCGGCGCGCGTGTCGGTCAGGAAAGTCTCTAGATAGTCGGCCGACGATTGGTCTTCGACGTCTATGTCGTAATCGAACTTGCGCAGCTGGCTCTGGATGGCGACGAGGTTCTCGAAATCCGTGGTTGCCCCGGCGATCCACCGGTCCCGCAGGGCTTCGACGGGAGCGGTGAGGGATTGGGCCACCCGGGCGGGGGCCTGGCCCGGTATTCCCGGCACCGAGGCGTTGAGCTCGCCGTAGGACGGGTCGGGCGCCAGCGATTCGACGGTGTAGGT
>JACDBF010000262.1 GCA_013695055.1 Actinomycetota bacterium | reverse complement strand
GGTGCTCATCCACTCGTGGACTCCGCACGACCGGGACCAGCCGTGGGGAGCAGATTCCTCAGGCATGAACCAGCTCCTTGCCGAGCTTTCTTCGGGCGAGGCCGCGGTCGAGCACATAGAGGCCGATCTCCTCGACCCCGAGGCTCCTCTCCGGGTGATAGAGGCTGCCGCATCTCTCGGGCATGTCGACATCCTGATCGCAAACCACGCGCGCAGCTCCGGCTATCCGCTCGAAGAGCTGACCGCAAAGGAGATCGATACCACCATGGCGGTCAACGCTCGCTCCACGATGCTGCTCGTCAAGGAGTTCGCAGCCAAGCATGACGGGCGTCCCGGGGGGCGCGTGGTGATGATGACGTCCGGCCAGCATCTTGGTCCCATGCCCGGCGAGCTTCCCTACATCGCCTCGAAAGGCGCCATCCACCAGCTGACCGCCAGTCTCGCGGATCACCTAGCGCCGCGCGGCATCACGGTCAACACCGTCAATCCCGGCGCCACCGATACCGGCTATGCCTCTGAACAGACATACGCGCACGTGCTCGAGCAAGAGCCACAGGGTCGATGGGGCGAACCCGACGACGCCGCCCGCCTCATCGCCTGGCTGGTCTCGGACGATGCCCGCTGGGTCACGGGCCAGGTCATCAACTCCACCGGCGCCGGTCCCTGAGGGCCCCGTGAGCGGCCGCCCTCCCGAGCCTCAGTATCATCTCGGCCATGCCCGAGCTAAGGCCCTTTCAGGGTGTCCGATACGCGTCCGAGAACCTGAGCGACATCGTCTGCCCCCCTTATGACGTCATCACGCAGGAAGACCAAGAGAAGCTCTATGCGCGCCATCCCCACAACGCGGTGCGTGTCGAGCTGCCTTTCTCCGAGTCCCACGACGAAACCGAGCGCTACAGGAAAGCGGCGCGCCAGTTCGCCCAGTGGCTGGATGACGGCGTCCTTCGAAGAGACGACTCTCCGTGCCTTTACGTCTACCGGCAGGACTTCTTGTGGAAAGGCGCTCGCAAACGGATCACGGGGGTCATCGGAGCGCTAAAGCTCGAGGAGCTCGGCGGGCGGGGCGGCGTTCTCCCCCATGAGCGCACCATGCCCGGCCCGGTGGAGGATCGCCTGCGCTTGCTGCGAGCCTGCCCGGTCAACATATCGCCGATCTATGCCATCTACCGCGGAGCCGGGGGCCTGGCCCCCTACTACGACTCACTCACGGCGCGGCCTCCCCAAGCACGGTTGACCGATGAGCACGGAACCTTGCATCGGCTGTGGGTGATAGGCGCCCCTTCAGAGATCGAAATGATCTCCGAGGCCGTGGCGGCCACCGCTCTCGTCATCGCCGACGGACACCATCGCTACGAGACCGCTCTCGCCTATCACGAAGAGCAACCCGATACCAATGGGGAGCACGACGCGGTCATGTGCTTCTGCGCAGATGCGGACGTCGAGGATTTGAACGTTCTCCCCTACCACCGCGTCTTCAAGGCCAACAGCACTTCTGCGGCGTTCGGCGATCGTCTCGCCGCGCGATTCAGCACGGCGGAGGTCGACGAGGAGGTCGCTCCAAGGGTGTTCGAACATTCCGCCGCCGACCATTCCTTCCTCGTCGTGCTGCCGGATAAAGAGCTGCTGCTGGAGGTTCACGAGGATGCCGTCAGCTCCGCGGTCGGAGATCAGCCAGCCGCGTGGCGGAGCCTCGACGTGGTCGCGCTCCACGAAGCCGTCCTTCCGGCGGTGCTACCGGAGGGAGTTAGCCAACTTCGCTTTTCGAGCGATGAAGAGGAGATCTTCCGGGTCGTCCGAGACGAACATTGGACGGCGGGGGTGCTCATGAAGCCGCTCGACGCGGTGCAGGTAGTGGAGGTCGCCCGCTCGAGAATGCGAATGCCCCAGAAGGCGAGCTACTTCTGGCCCAAGGCCGTCACCGGGCTCGCCTTTCGCTCGCTGCGGTGAGGACTCGCTCCGCAGCGAGCCGTCAGATGCCCTCCGGTGGATCGAGGGCGAGGGGGCGCCACTGCGCCCGCCGGGTGAGGTCGAGGTCGAGAGCGGGACTGCCCCCCAGATCATCGGCGGCGTCGACTGCCCTCGCGAGGTCTTCCGGCGAGACGCTCTTCGAGAGGCTGCTCGGCAGCAGCGCTCTTTTCTCGCCATAGGCCAGCACGACGTACTCGAGGCCGGAACG
>JACDBF010000231.1 GCA_013695055.1 Actinomycetota bacterium | reverse complement strand
AACGGAGGGGGACTTGGAAACATAATCAATGGTGGGCTCACGTCGGGGCGAGACCGGGTGACCTTCACCGGCGCCGTGCTTACCGCCGCGTTTGCCCTCCTCATCGACTGGCTGGCGGGCATCGCGGAGGACTTCCTCCGGCCAAAAGGACTTTAGTCATCAGGAAGTTGAGAGGAATCGGCGTCGGAAGAAAGGGGATGGAATGAGATTCTTACAGGGTCGTGGGAGGGGCGCGGTGGCCATGCTGGCCGCCGTCGCACTCCTCGGTGCGGCGTGCGGAGGTGGCGAGGATGAGGGAGGAGGAACATCCACAGGAGGCGGATCGGAGGGTGGCTCGCTTTCACAGTTCGATCTCTCTGGAGCCGAGTTGACAGTGGGATCCAAGGAGTTCACCGAGCAGCTCATCTTGGGCGAGATCACGATCCAGGCTTTGGAGGCTGCAGGCGCCACAGTGGAAGATCAAACCGGTCTTGTCGGATCGGACATTGTGCGGGAAGCGCTCACGTCGGGTGATATCGATATGTACTGGGAATACACCGGCACCGGGTGGATCACTCATTTGGGCCACGACGATGCTATCCCGGGCGAACAGGAGCAATACGAGGCGGTAGCCAAGGAGGATCTGGAGGCCAACAAGATTGACTGGCTTGAGCCTGCCCCACTGAACAACACCTACGCAATCGCAACTCGTGACGAGTCGGTCGAGGAGTTCAGTGTCGAGACGTTGTCCGAATTCGCTGAGTTTGGCTCGAGCAATCCGGATGAGGCGACACTCTGTGGAGCGTCCGAGTTCCTCAACCGCAATGACGGCCTGCCCGGTCTCGAGAAAGCCTATGGGTTCGACATCCCGGACAGCAGCACTGCGGAGGTTGAGTTGGGCATCATCCCCACATCGATAGACAAGGCGGAGACGTGCAATTTCGGTGAGGTCTTTGCTACCGACGGCCGCATCGCTGCGCTCGATCTAACGGTGCTGGAAGACGACAAGAGCTTCTTCCCCAGCTACCTTCCCGCCTTGAACGTCGCTCAGGATGTGGTCGAGCAATATCCCGATCTCGAGGGCCTTGCTGCAGAGCTCGCCGGAGGTCTCGACACGGAGACGATGACGCAGCTGAACGCGCAGGTCGATGTAGATGGGGCCTTCCCCCCACAGGTCGCCCAGGAATGGCTTACCTCTGAGGGATTCATCGAATAGCGGAACGCAAGTGGCGGGCCGAGGAGCTTCCCTCGGCCTCGGCCCGCCCTCTTACAGATGTCCTCCTCGGGAGGCCAGGCGTTCGAGTTCCTTTATGAGGAGCCCCAACCGAGCCTCCTTGAGGAGCGGAGTCTCCCGGCGCCGCTGATTCACCGCGTCTAAGTCGATATCGGTGACCACTAGGGCTTCTTCGTCTCGCGGTGCCTCAACGACGACGCGGCCCTGGGGATCGACAATGTGGGATCCTCCCCAGAAGTTCAAGTCACCTTCGTGTCCGACGCGATTCACAAACACTACGTAGCACTCGAAAATCGTGGCATAAAAGCGTGTGATATTCAACCACAGGTCCTGATTCTGTGTCTGATCCGCGAATTCCTTTCTTACGCTGTTGGCGGGGACGAGAAGGACTTGCGCTCCATCCTGGATCGCAAGGAATACGAAGGCGGGTTGCCACACGTCGAAACAGATCAAAGTAGCCATTCGACAGAATCGCGTGTCGAAGGCTCTCAGCGACGATCCCGGGGTGAAGTGCTTGGACTCCTCCCACTGTCCGTAGGTGGCGAGGTAGGCCTTCCGGTGCGTGTGGACCACTCGGCCGCCCTCGATGTAGGTAGCACTGTTGTAGGTGTGGGGAGCACGTTGGCCCTCTTGAAACCCCATGAGTATCCCAGTCGAGTTCGCGGCAGCAGCTAGGGTCTGCATGCGCTCGTCATCGACGTCTAGGGAGACGTCTCGGTCAACCTCTCCGAGGGAGTAACCCGAGAGGAAGAGCTCAGGAAAGACGACGAGATCGACGCTTTTCCCCTTGGCTTCCGAAATGACGTTGTGAGCTCGATCAAGGTTTCCATTGACATCACCAAGTTTCGAATTCAGTTGGGCCAGACCTATTCGCATTTACCAGCCTCTCATTCGAACTGACCGGCCGAACTGATCGGCGCGCTTGAACGAAGTCTAGTCTCGAGGCTCTGACGTTGAAGAACAGATCCCGGCGAGTTCGGCTTTCTCTAGTCCACGTCCTCCATGTAGCCGTCGACGTCGTGCCCGAAGCGATGGATGAGGTGGCCGAGGTTGTAGGTGACCAGGTCGTCGCCTTCCCAAACCGCCCCTAGGCTTTCCCCTTCGTAAGCTCGTTTAGCCCTTCCGGTTCGGCCCCCGCCCATTGGAAGCCCACCATCGTGGTGTCGTCTCTTCGGCCGAGGACGACCCTCTCGCCGGGCTGCGGATTACCCACCTCTAGTCTCCTGCACTCCGAGTGTCATCCTCCGACTCTCGTTCCTGATAGACCCCGCCTTCGAACACACGGCTCTTGAGCACATCATCGGCTTCGATCGTGACGAGGTCCTTCTTGGTCAACTTGCCCCCGTCTCGCCCGTTTGCATAAAGACGGATCGCTTGCTCGTGAGGAGCACTCTCGACGCGTTCGGCGACGAGGTGCGCTCCCATTTGGGCGTGAAGTGTTCGCGCCGACGCGATCTGCCGATCCCGAAACTAGTGAATTTCGACGACGGGTCCGGACGGTTCACCTTCGATGATTCCTACGAGATCGAGCAAATCGACCAAGTTGATCGGGGATCCAGCCCCGATGGCGAGGGAGTGGTTCGGGCGGAAGACGTGGACGTTGGCGATAGGGCCGAAGCCGGAACGCTCGCATGATCTGGTGGCCGGCGAATAGTCCAACTGGTTCCAGATGAAGATTGGAGAGCTCGCGCCGGGCGACGTGATCGAGGTCGAACCCGGTCGGTCCATTCGCGCCGCCGCAGAGGTCATGTGGGAACGCAAGATCGGGTCGGTTGTCGTGCAACGAGACGGCGAGCTGGCGGGCATCCTGACCGAACGCGACGTGCTCAGGTCGATGGCCACTTCCATCGACCCCGACGACACCCCGGTCGAAGAGCTCATGACGACCGATGTGTTTACGGCGACGCCCGATTGGGATGTCTACGAGGCGGCGGTCGAAATGTCCGCGAGCGCCGGGTGCTGCACCGTTACCTGCAGAAGCTTCGGCGTGTGGGCCCAGAGGCCGAGGTGCACGAGATCCTCGGGGTCTTGGTTGGAAGCTGGTCTTTCGACGGCGTCGTACCCGGTGACTCAGATGGGCTCAAATCGATCCCCGAAGCCGACTTCGAGACGTTGAAGGATGCTGTAGTGACGCGCCTGCCCGATCTTCAAAGGGCGGTGCACCCGGCCCCCGGATGGTCCAAGCGCAACAGAGCTGCCGGCGCCGATCGTCGTCGGCTCAAGCAGGAGTCAACCGGGTCATCGGAAGAAAAGATGGCATGAGCGCGTAGGCCTGAACGAGATGATCGCGAACCTCCTACTTCGCTCGTCCCGGTTGCTCAGCATGGCCTTGACTTCAAGCTCACTTGAGGCTTTAGCATCGACTTGAAAGACGCTCCCAGGGCCGCGGGATCGAGAGTCTGAGAGAGTCTGAGAGAGTCTGAGAGAGTCTGTTGCATCTAGGACCTATGGAGGTGCGCGATGGATATGGAAGTCACCGCGTGGATGTCGCTGTACAAGACGATGCACGCGCAAGAGGACCGGCGGCCCTTCTCTAAGGCCACGCTGCAGCGCATACTGGCCTTCGCTCGCCCTCACCGCCGGGAGCTGGCCTGGTTCTTGCTGCTGAGCGTCGTGATGGCGGTACTTGCGGTCGCGACCCCGGTGCTCGCGGGCCGGGTCGTCGACGCCATCGTCGAGCGCGCGGTTCTGGAGGTTGTCCTCCGGCTCGCAGCGCTCATCGCTCTGATAGCGGTGATCGAGGCCGGGCTTGGGCTGGTGACCCGCTGGCTTTCCGCCGGCATCGGTGAAGGCCTAATCCTCGACTT
>JACDBF010000230.1 GCA_013695055.1 Actinomycetota bacterium | reverse complement strand
GGCGACAAGAAAGGGCTGGCTTCGGGCGCGGAGGGAAGCCCATGATCGTGCGCATCCTCAACGAGGGCCAGTATGACGTCCCAGACATCGCCATTGAAGAGTTGAACGCGCTCGACGACGGGGTCGTTGCCGCGATCGATGCTGACGATGCGAGTTCTTTCAGCACGTCGCTCGAGCGGTTGCTGGAAAAGGTCCGGGAACGCGGGCAAGCTCTTCCCGACGACTTCCTGGGCCCTTCAGAGCTCATACTTCCGGGCCTCGACTCGAGTCTCGAGGAAGTGCGCTCGATGCTTGGCGACGAAGGGTTGATTCCCGGCTAACGCGGTAACTGCCTGATTGAGCCGCCGGAGCATGCCTTCCGTTATACCGGCTGGGTCCGACCTTCCCCGTCGCGAAGCCACAGCGACACGTGCGCCGGCTGCATCGTCTGATGAACAGCCTCCAGAAGCTCGCCGGTCAAGCTTTCGAGGTCGACCTCGGCGCGCAGCCTGTCGGTGAACGCTTCGAGGGTCCTCGAAGCATCGTACTTGCGCCGGTAAAAGCGGCGATCAATAAAACCTTGAATGCGCGCGCGAGCGGGACGGAACAAAGCGGCGACCGCCAGCGTCGACGCGGCGACCGCGAGACTGTTGGCCTCCTGACCCGTAACCTGTCGGAGCGCGCCGCCGAAGACCCCCACACCTGCGATGTAGACGAGCACGAGAAGCGCACTGACCGCGGCGTACACCAGCGTGCGATTGACGATCCGATCTATGTCATACAGCCGATATTTCATGATCGCCACTCCGATCGCGATCGGGAGTCCGGGCGCCACCAGCAAGCCGATCAGGTTGCCGATGTTGCTGACCGCTTCGGGAACTCCGTCAATGGTGGATACGAGGACCGGAGCGATCAGCGTGAGTGCTGCAAACGTGAACCACCTCAGCTGCAGCCGCTCTTCTCCTCTTGCTCGCCTGTAACGAACGATCAACGAGATCAACGAGAGGCCGGCGGTTACCAGCAAGAGCATCAACCCTGCGTCGAAGAGAGTGAGCGCGCCCTGCGCGCCGGGAAGAGAGTCGGTTCCCCTCACAATGGCAGGGCCTCTGAAAGGCCACAGGGTCACGGCCGACAGCAGAATCAAGATGGCGGTCACACCGCCGGCGACCCAACCGACGTAACGCCAGCGACGCGACGGAAGGTGGCCGTTAGGGAAGAGCAGAAGAGAGAAGGTGATCAACAAGGCGAAGCCCGGGATCCATGTCCACGCGGAAACCCACGACATGAAGTCGCCCCCCGGCAACGAGCCGGGCTGCAGCACCAGAGCATGCAGCGAATAGTCGTAGGTCAGCTGCACGGTTCCCTGAGAGAGCCCGATGGCGCAGAAGATCCACCCCAGCGGGTTACCCGGGTGCCGTGAGGCAATGATGGCGCCGACGATCGGAAAAGTCAGAGCAAGCTGCGGACCGACTGCCGCGCCCTCAAAGAGGACATCGCGAAGAGTCACGCCGTTGGCCACCAGGAGGATGGAGGAGAAGAAGGCCAGGAGGGTCGAGATGAAAGCCAGCGACCAGGCGAGCCGCGCGCTGGTCCGAGCTTTCACGATCGTCCTTTCCGAGACATGGCTCCCATTGTGTCCCGACCACCATTACGGGGACGTTACGGAGCAGTCGTCGCCGGCCCGTCCCACGCTCTTGGTAACTTGATGGTCATGGAAGCGCAGGCATGGACGGCCATCGGGCTCTTGGCAGCGACGCTGCTGGGAACGCTGTTCTATCTCGGCCAGCGGATCGATGGGCTTGGGGAACGCATCGACTCGCTTGGGGCCAGACTCGACGCCCGCATAGATAGCCTTGCGGGAGATCTGCGAGGCCAGGCCTCACGGATCGACGCACTAGGGGTTCGGGTAGAGGAACAAGGCACTCATCTCGCCGACCGCATCTACGAGCTCTCTATCAGGCTCGATAACCATCTGAGACGACACGCAGGCTAGCGTGGACGGGCCCTCTTCCGGTTCGCCAAACCCCGGGGACGGAACGCAAATCGAACCTGCTCAAGATCGGAGCGTGACCTACGCCTGGTGTATGAGACCCCGCAGCTTCTGCTGCGTGTCAGGCGTCAGTTCGAGGTCTGGATGAGAAGTTGAAGCATGTGCTGCTGCCTTCTGCATGACCTCTTCGTCGTCCTGCCCCCGAATGGCTTCGTCGCAGTCGAGTCCCGCATCACGACAGTTCAGTTCCCTCGCCACGTGGCCTCCTTAGACTTGCCCTCTCGAAAGTAGACTACCGAGCGCCTCGCTCTGCAATACCTGCGCCCGGTCTGTGGATCATGGAGGTACTCCTTCACCTCAGAGAGCAGCGAGGGATGACCGTGATCGTGGCGGCGCACAACTCGGTCATAGCAAGTCGGTGCGACCGTGTCGTCAAGCTGGGCGACGGGCGAATCGTCGACGACGTGGCGGTCACAGCCACGGCAGCAACGTCGGAGACGCTTGATCGGATAACGCGCCTCGACTC
>JACDBF010000228.1 GCA_013695055.1 Actinomycetota bacterium | reverse complement strand
ATCTTGATAATCATCACCGACGATCAACGTGCGGGCATCGAGCGAATGCCGAGCACAACTCGTCTGTTTGCCAGAGGCGGGACGAGCTTCGAGAACGCCTTTGTCACAACGCCCCTTTGCTGCCCCTCTCGAGCCTCGATCTTCACCGGCCGCTACGCTCACAACCATGGAGTTCACAACAACTATCAGTCGGAGCGGCTAGACCAGCAGTCCACGCTTCAATGGCTGCTTCGAGAGTCAGGTTACCGGACGGCGATCTTCGGAAAGTACGTCAACCATTGGGATGTTGCTCGACCCCCTCCCCATTTCGATAGTTGGGCGACCTATCCACCGCCGGACGACTCCGGCTATTACTACAACGGGAGGTGGAATGTCAACGGCGTAGTGAGCACGGTCCGGCCCTATGCCATCAAGTTCATCGCAGAGCAAGCAACGAGCTTTCTTCGGCGCAGCGAAAGCGAGGACGGACAACCTTGGTTGCTCTATCTCACGCCCACGGCCCCCCACTCTCCCTATACGCCCGAACCGAAGTACCGGCACATTGCCGTGCCCGAATGGAAAGGAAATCCCGCCGTCCTCGAAAGGGACCGGACCGACGAACCTCCCTACGTTCTCACTCAAGTCCTCGGTTTAGAGTACGGAGACGAGCTCCGGCGTAAGCAGCTGAGGGCGCTCGCGTCTGTCGACGACCTCGTCGGCCGAACCTTCGACACGCTGGCCGAGCTCGAGGAGAGATACAACACGCTGGCGTTCTTCGTTTCCGACAACGGGAGCATGTGGGGAGAGCATGGGCTCTCCAATAAACGCGCTCCTTACACCGAGTCGATTCGGGTTCCGTTGATGATGAGGTGGCCTCGCCGCCTGTCACCCGGACTGACCGACCGCCGGCTGGCCGCGACCATCGACATCGCTCCAACCGCGTTGGCGGCATCCGGAACTCGAAGCGCGAGCCCTCTCGACGGCGCCTCGCTCCTGCGCCGACACCCGGCTCGTTCCCGGCTTCTTCTCGAGTACTGGCGGGATCGAGGTAGCAGCCATCCAGGGTGGGCCTCGATAAGGTCGCGGGGCTACCAGTACGTCGAGTACTACGCGCGCTCGGGTGGACGAGTCACGTTCCGAGAGCTTTACCGTCTACATGATGATCCTTGGCAGCTGCGAAATCTGTTGGGTGATGACAGCCGAGCGAATGACCCGGGAGCTAAGGCGCTTGCAGCCTTCCACGAGCGGCTGGCGCGGGACAGGGCTTGCAGTGGCGATGCCTGCCCCTAAGTACCTCGCCGGCTCGGAGTTTCGCAACGCGCTGAGCTACTGCGTGCGCGTCTTCCTCGGTGTCCGCGCGGGCCTCGTCGCCGTGGCGATGCTTGGAGCGGTTCTCGTTCCCTTCAATCAAGCAGCCGGCGTCCCCGGCTGGCCGGCCCCCGTTTCTTCGGTGGGCATCGATCGGGTAGTGACCTCCTTCGAGCGATGGGATGCGCTCTGGTATCTGCGGATCGCCTCGGACGGCTACGAGAGCCAAGACGGGAGCGCTGCGTTCTTTCCCCTCTACCCTCTCGTGGTACGGGCCCTGTCGGTGGCGCTGGGAGACTCCCCGTTGGGCGCGGCGCTCATCGTGTCTCACGGGGCTTTCTTCGTGGCGATGGTCCTCCTATATCTCTTGGTGAAAGGCGAGGCCGACGAAGAGATCGCTAGGAGGGCGGTTCTTTACATGTCGCTCTTTCCGAGCGCATTCTTCTTTCTCGCGCCCTACTCGGAATCGCTGTTCACGATGCTGGTGATCGCCTGCTTGTGGAGCGCGCGCAGGAGTCGCTGGCTTCCGGCCGGCATCGCGGGGGGGCTTGCAGCAGCAACTCGAAGCCCCGGAGCACTCCTCGTCGTTCCTCTAGTGATCGAAGCCGTCATGCAAGCGCGGCGAGCGGCCACCGGAGAACCGGGCCGTGTCCGGTCGCTCGCGTGGGCGCTTGCTTGCTCCTCGCTGGCGCCGGTGGGGGCGCTCATCTATCTCGGCTACTGGCGCGTCCGGTCGGGGTCGTTGCTCGTGCCTTTCAGCGAGCAAGCGCACTGGCTCAGGGAATTCTCGTGGCCTTGGGTGACTCTGTATGACGCCACCAGAATCGCGTGGGAATCGCTGGCCGTCTATCCCGGCGGCTTCCACATGCTCGACTGGATGATCACCGTACCGATGCTTTGCGTGGGCCTTTTGATGCTTCGCGTGGTGCCGGCGACCTATTCTGTGTATGCATGGACCGCGCTGTTGTTGCCCCTCTTTTCGGTATTCGAAGGCCGCCCACTGATGTCTTTCCCGCGCTTCATCCTGCCGGCCTTTCCGCTCTTCTGGGCGTTGGCCGTCCTGGGCCGGCGTCCCGGCCTCGATCGTGCCTACGTCGCGATATCCGCCGGCGGGTTGACGCTGATGACGGTGCTCTTCGTGACCTGGTACTGGGTGTTTTAGGGCGCCGGCGCGCGGGGTCTCTGCGCAGCGCGCTCGCTGCTTGCGGGTTGCCAGCGCAGACGAAGGTCGCGGGCAGCGCGCGCCTCATCGGGGCGCCGCACCGGTGTGTCGTGCGGGGCGTCGTGAAGCTCTGAGGCATCCTCGGAGGCCTCCCTCGCAATGGCGATGAGCGCATCTGCAAGAGCGTCGATGGTTTCCTTGGATTCAGTTTCGGTGGGTTCGATCATCAGCGCTTCTTCGACGACCAGAGGGAAGTAGACGGTCGGTGGATGGAACCCATAGTCGATCAGGCGTTTAGCGACATCGAGAGCCCGCACTTTGTCCTTCTTAAGGCCCTTGGCCGTAGATACGAACTCGTGCATGCAGATGCCGGGATAGGCAGTGGGGAAGGAATCTTCGATGCGCACGCGCAGATAGTTTGCGTTCAGGACCGCGTGCTCGGCGACGCGGCGCAGACCCTCTGGGCCAAGCGAGCGCAGGTACGCGTAAGCACGGACGTTGATGCCGAAGTTTCCATGAAAGGAGTGGATGCGCCCGATCGAGTCGGGACGGTCATGATTCCACGACCATCGCTCCGCTCCCCCATCCCAATGCAAGACGGGAGCGGGCAGGAAGCGCTCGAGACGCTGGCTCACGGCCAGAGGGCCGGAACCCGGTCCCCCGCCGCCGTGCGGAGTCGCGAACGTCTTGTGCAAGTTCATGTGGACGATGTCAAATCCCATGTCACCGGGCCGAACGAGACCCACGATGGAGTTGAAATTGGCCCCGTCGTAATACAAGAGACCGCCTACCTCGTGCAGGGCCGCGGCGATGCGGGCGATGTCTCGCTCGAAGAGCCCCAGAGTATTGGGATTCGTCAGCATCAACCCCGCCACGTCATCGTCGAGCGCGGCTCGGAGCGCATCGAGATCCACGAGACCGCGCTCGTCCGAGGGAACCTCTTGAGCCTCATAGCCGGCGAGCGAGACGCTTGCGGGGTTGGTCCCGTGGGCCGAGTCCGGAATGATCACGCGGGTGCGGGCCTCGCCGTTGGCCTGGTGGAACGCCCGCATAATGAGGAGCCCTGTCAGCTCGCCCTGAGCGCCGGCCGCCGGCTGGAATGTGAGCTTTGCCATTCCGGTGGCCTCGCACAGCGCGCGTTCAAGCGTGCCGAGTAGCTCGAGGGCCCCTTGCACCGAGTCGTCGTCTTGCCAGGGGTGAAGTTGTGCGAACCCCGGCATTCTCGCCACTTCCTCGGAGGACTTCGGGTTGTACTTCATGGTGCACGAGCCCAGCGGGTAGGCGCCGACATCGATGGCCCAGTTGCGCTGCGAGAGACGAGTGAAGTGGGCAACGAGATCGCGCTCGCTGACCTCGGGCAAGCGAGCTGGCTCCGCCCGCCGGTAGGCATCGGGAATCAGCTCGTCGAGCTGGGGAGCCTCCACGCCCGCCTGCGGCAGAGACCACGCGCGCCGTCCGGCCCGCGACAGCTCGAAGATCAAGGGAAAATTTGCGTTGGCAGCGCCCCGAGTGCCGGCTGAGGACTCAAGTTGTGCGCCGGGAGTCACGCTTCGACCAGCTCCTTCTCGATGGCTTCGACGAACCCGTTGATGTCCTCTTCGGTTCTGCGTTCGGTCACGGCCACGAGCAAGCAGCTCTCGAGACCCCCATACCAGCGGCCAAGGCTGGGCCCGGCCAGATAGCCGCGCGTCGCGAGCCGGTGGACGAGGTCTCCTGCATCACCGGGCACCTCCAAAACGAGCTCCTTGAATACGGGGCCGTCGAACCTGATGCTGCAGCCTGGAAGGGCGGACAGACGGGATCGAGCGAATGCCGTGCGTCGAGCGCACACTTCACCGAGACGGGCGAGGCCGCGGGGGCCGAGCCACGACAAGTGAGCCGCGGCGGCTATCGCCATGAGCGTTTGATTGGTGCACACGTTCG
>JACDBF010000169.1 GCA_013695055.1 Actinomycetota bacterium | reverse complement strand
ACGCCGGCTTTTACAACGAGCGCCCGCTCGACATCTCGTGGATTGCATCCGACGATCTGAAGGGCGCCGATCTCGAATCGACGCTCGGAGGGCTCGACGGCATCCTGGTTCCGGGAGGCTTCGGCGTGCGAGGTATAGAGGGCAAGATCGCAGCGATCCGCCATGCGCGCGAGCACCTCATTCCATTCTTCGGAATTTGCCTGGGCCTCCAATGCGCGGTCATCGAGTTCGCGCGCAACGTCGCCGGTCTGGATGGAGCGAACTCCTCAGAGTTCGAGACCCAGACCCCATATCCGGTCGTCGATGTTCTCGTGGGTCAAGACCTCAGCGCGCTCGGGGGGACCATGCGCCTGGGCGCTTATCCGTGCAGGTTGTCACCGGGTTCCAAGGCCGCCAGAGCCTACGATGCGGAGCTGGTTTTCGAGCGTCACCGCCACCGTTATGAGGTAAACCCCCGCTTTAGACGCCGCCTCGAGGATGCAGGCCTCAAGTGTTCGGGCGAATCGCCGGACAGCACGCTCGTCGAGATCATCGAGCTGGAAGATCATCCATGGTTCGTCGCGGGTCAGTTCCATCCCGAGTTTCGCAGCCGGCCCGATCGTCCTCATCCGCTGTTTCGGGAGTTCGTGGGCGCCGCGGCCGCCCGCTCACTGAGCCGACAATCGGTCTCGGAGCCCGCCAGGGGGCCCCTCGTCTGAGCCCTGCCCGTACACGGCTGTAGGGTTGGCTCCATGAAGGTCGGCATCCCGCGCGAGCTCAAAGACAATGAGTACCGGGTAGCCATCACTCCCGCCGGCGTGCGGGAGCTCGTGGTCCATGATCACACCGTCTTGATCGAGCACGATGCGGGAAAGGGGTCGAGCATCCCGGATGGCGACTTCGAGCGCGCGGGCGCGACCATCGTTTCCGATGCCGACACGGTGTTCGCCGACGCCGACATGGTCCTCAAGGTAAAAGAGCCCATCCCCGAAGAGTTCGGGCGCTTGCGGGAAGGACTCATCCTCTTCACTTATCTTCACCTCGCTGCGAGCGAGGCGCTGACGCAGGCGCTCATCGACTCGGGTGTGATCGCGGTCGCTTACGAGACCGTGGAGCTGCCCGATGGGTCGTTGCCGTTGCTTGCCCCCATGAGCGAGGTCGCCGGCCGTATGGCGCCCCAAGTAGGGGCCAGCATGCTGGAGCGCGAGCACGGGGGCCGGGGAGTGTTACTCGGCGGCGTGTCGGGCGTGCGCCGCGCGCGCGTCGTCGTCGTCGGCGCGGGAATGGCCGGTATGAACGCCGCGGGGATCGCCCGGGGTATGGAAGCCGAGGTCGTGGTGCTGGACACCAACATAAACAAGCTGCGCGACATCGATCGCATCCATCAGGGCCGGATCCTCACCCTCGCGTCCAACCGGCTGGCGATAGAAGAGGTGTGCGCAACCGCGGATCTCGTCATTGGAGCCGTCTTGGTCCCGGGAGCAAAGGCCCCCAAAGTGGTGACAGAAGACATCATCAAAGAGATGAAAGAAGGCTCCGTGATAGTCGACATCGCCATCGACCAAGGGGGCTGCTTCGAGACTTCGCATGTTACGACCCATTCGGATCCCACCTTTGTCGTGCACGATGTCGTCCACTACTGCGTCGGAAACATGCCCGGAGCCGTGCCCCACACATCGACTTACGGGCTGACGAACTCAACCATGCCCTATGCGGTCTCGCTTGCCCAGCAAGGACTAGAGACGGCGGCGCGCGAGGACCCCACTCTCGCCACGGGGGTAAACGTCTACAAGGGAACGCTCGTGTACGCCCCCGTCGCGGAGGCTCACGGCATGGATTATGTCCCTCTCGACGACCTCCTCTAAAGGGAGCCAAGCCCAAAGGCTCGAACGGCTCGACGCCTGGATCGACGAGCTCCTCTCTTATCTGCGGGTCGAGCGTGGGCTATCGGATAACACGCTCGTGTCGTATCGGCGAGATCTGAGATCGTGGCGCGCTCATTGCGCGGCGGTGGGAGCCGATCCGGCGCTCGTGAACGCCGACGACATCGCCCGCTACCTAGACGCCCTGCGTTCGGGCTCATCTCCAGCAAGCAAACCGTATTCGCCGGCCTCGGTGGCCCGCATGACCGTCTCGCTTCGCTCTTTGTACCGCTTTCTAACGCGCGAGGGTTATCTCGAAGCCGATCCGACCGCGAGCTTGGGGACGCCGAAGAGGACACGCTCGATTCCCAAGGCGATCGCCATCGAGGAGGTCGAAGCGCTGCTCGCGCTTCCAGCCCAAGATGTCCTCGGACGCAGGGATAGCGCCATTCTTGAAACCCTCTATGGCACCGGAGTGAGGATCTCCGAGCTGGTAGCGCTCGATGTCGACGATGTCGACGTCGACTCAGGGACTTTGCTCGTTCGCTCGGGTAAGGGAAGCAAGGCTCGCACGCTCCCGGTCGGGCGCGCCGCGCGCGAGGCCGTCGGGGCCTACGAGAGCGTCTCTCGCCCCGAGCTCCTCAAACGGGCGGTCACCCCCAACTCTCGGGGAGCGCTGTTCTTGAACGCGCGCGGTGCGCGGCTGACACGGCAAGGTTGCTGGAAGCAACTGAAGGCTTACGGACGCGCCGCGGGCCTGAGAGACAATTTGTCGCCGCACACACTGAGGCATTCTTTTGCGACCCACATGCTCGATGCGGGGGCCGACGTGCGAGCGGTGCAAGAG
>JACDBF010000150.1 GCA_013695055.1 Actinomycetota bacterium | reverse complement strand
GATTTGAGGACGTTGGACGATCAGCAGATTCATTGAGCTCCTCTCCTGCCGAACAGAATTACTTCGAGTAGTACTCGACGATGAGCTGCTCTTGCACCGGCACGTCGATCTGATCCCGCTCCGGAAGAGCACGCACTTCGACGGTCATCTCCCTTAGGTTGCTCGCCAGCCAGTCGGGAATCATGCGGCCTTCGGCATACGTGGTGTTCTCGATGATTCGGGCGAAACTCTTCGAGCGGCTACGCACGGCCACGACATCACCCGGCTTGACTCGGTAAGACGGGATGTCGACCTTGCGGTCGTTCACCTGCAGATGGCCGTGCGACACGAGCTGCCGGCTCATGGGCCGGTTCATCGCCAATCCGGCCCGGTAGACCACATTGTCGAGCCGCGACTCGCATATGCGCATCAGCTCCTCGCCGGTAACGCCCTTCGAGGTGGCCGCTTCTTCGTAATAACCGCGGAACTGCTTCTCCAGGACGCCGTAAAAACGCTTGGCCTTTTGCTTCTCGCGAAGCTGCAGCAAATACTCGCTCTCTCGGACTCGGGCCCGTCCATGTTGCCCAGGAGGCGGCCGCCCCTTCTCGATCGGACACTTGGGCGATTCGCAACGAGTCCCCTTTAGAAACAGCTTCGTCTTCTCTCGCCGGCAGAGCCTGCACACCGGGCCCGTATAACGCGCCATTAAACGCGCCTCCTCTTGCGAGGGCGACAGCCATTGTGCGGCACCGGAGTCATATCCTTGATGCCGATCACCTCCAGGCCCGATGCTTGAAGCGAGCGGATCGCCGTCTCGCGGCCTGAGCCGGGGCCTTTCACTTCGACATCCACCCGCCGCACGCCATGCTCCTGCGCTCGGCGAGAGGCGGACTCGGCAGCCATCTGAGCGGCGTACGGCGTGGATTTACGAGAGCCCTTGAAGCCCACGTTCCCCGCCGACGCCCACGCCACGACATTGCCCTCGAGGTCGCTGATCGAGATGATCGTGTTGTTGAACGTCGACTTGATGTGCGCGACGCCGTGCACGACATTCTTCTTCTCTCGCCGCCGAGGTTTCTTCGTCTTTCTGGGACCTGCCAAGCTTTGCTCCTTGCTAATCCGCCCGGGCCGCTGCTGGCGCCACCCCGGGGCTCACGAATCTCTACTTCTTGGTCTTCTTCTTTCCGGCTACGGCTTTTCCGGGTCCTTTGCGAGTTCGCGCATTGGTGTGCGTTCTCTGCCCGTTGACCGGGAGGCCGCGGCGGTGACGCACGCCTTGGTAGCAGCCGATCTCGATCTTCCTCCGGATGTTCTGGTTGACATCCCGGCGGAGATCCCCCTCGACCTCGTAGCTGTCGCCGATGTAGTCGCGCAACCGCACGACCTCTTCGTCCGTGAGGTCACGCACGCGCGTAGACGGATCGACTTTGGAGCCTCTGCAAGTATCGACTGCCCTCGTGGCGCCGACGCCATAGATGTAGGTCAGCGCGATATCGAGACGCTTGTCCCGTGGAAGGTCTACTCCGGAGATGCGAGCCATTCGCTGTGGTCCTTTCAGCCTTGTCGTTGCTTGTGGCGCGGGTTCGAGCAGATGACCATCACGCGCCCGCGCCTGCGTATGACCTTGCACTTGTCACAGATTGGCTTGACGCTGGGACGGACCTTCATGCTCAGCTCCTACTTGTAGCGAAAGACGACACGCCCGCGCGTGAGGTCGTAAGGCGACAACTCGACCAATACCCGATCCCCCGGGAGGATGCGGATGTAATGCATACGCATCTTGCCCGAAATGTGCGCCAGGACCTTGTGGCCGTTATCGAGCTCGACTCGAAACATGGCGTTAGGCAAGGTCTCGTTGACCGTTCCCTCGATCTGTATGCCCTCTTCCTTCTGGGCGCCCTTCTCTTTGTTCTTTGCCACAGCACGCGCTTTCTCTTTGCCTACGCCGGAACGTGCGATCCCATCGAGAAGGCCCGGTCGCCCGGACCGTCCTCCGACCATGGCGACGCCATGAATTGCTCTTGTGCATTTCCCGGGACTTGATCTGTCGGGCCCACATGGGGGTGGCCGTACAGGCGCGCCAAAAGGACCGACCGACTCCTAAGAATAGCAGATGTCCCCATCCTGGTCGAAGCCGCCCGCCCCATCAATGCCCATTTCGCCGGGTCACGACCTCGTTGCCGTCTGAAGTGATCGCAACCGTGTGCTCGAAGTGGGCCGAAAGACTGCCGTCGGCCGTGACGACGGTCCAGCCGTCCTCCAGGGTCTTGGTGCCCGCCCCGCCCGCGTTCACCATCGGCTCTATGGCGAGGGTCATTCCGGCGCCGAGCACCTCCCGGCGCCCGCGCGGACCATAATTGGGTATCTGAGGCTCCTCGTGCAGAGCCCGCCCCACGCCGTGGCCAACGTACTCTCGCACGACCGAGAAGCCGCGCGCGGTGGCCGTGTCTTCGACGGCCGCCCCCACATCGCCCAAGCGATTGCCGGGCCGGCACTCGGCGACCGCGGCATCAAGGGACGCTTCCGTCGCCTTCAAGAGCTCCTCAGTCTCGGGCCCGACGTCTCCCACGGGAAACGTCCACGCCGAATCCGCGTGGAAGCTCTTGTAGTAGACGCCGACGTCGAGAGAGACGATGTCGCCTTCCTCCAGGGGATCGTCGTTGGGTATGCCGTGGACGATCACGTCGTTCGGGGACGCACAGATGGAGGCCGGAAAACCCCTATAGCCCTTGAAGGAAGGACTCGCCCCCGCCGATCGAATGCTCTCTTCGGCGATGGCGTCAAGGCGCCGCGTGGTAGTGCCCGGCTTGAGCGCCTCCTCGAGCCGGTTGAGGGTATCAACCAGTATGCGGCCGGCCTCGCCCATGATCACGATCTCCTCGGGAGATTTCTTGTAGATCACCAGCCCTCCTACAGCGCCGCGACTATGCGATCGAACACTTCGTCCTGGCTTCCCGCACCGTCGATCGTGCACAGCATCGATCGACTTTCGTAGTACGCCTTGAGCGGCTCCGTTTGCTCGTGATAGAGCCTCAAGCGTTCTCTGATCGTCTCGTCCGCTCCGTCGTCGAAACGCTTCTCGACCCGGCCCCCGCAGCGGTCGCAGGTCCAGTTATGCGACGGCGGTGAATCGACGTGATAATTGCGCCCGCAGTTGCTGCACACTCGCCGGCCGAGCAGACGGTGAAGCGATACCTCCTCGGGCACTTCCATCACGACCGCAGCGTCCAGCTTCAGTCCCTTCTCCCGCAGGTACTGATCCAGTGCGTCCGCCTGCACGAGGTTTCTGGGAAAGCCCTCCAGCAAGAACCCTTTGCTTGGGTCCTCGGCCTCGAGGCGCGCGCGAACGATCTCGATAGTGACGTCGTCGGGGATGAACTGGCCCCGCTCCACATACTGTTGCGCGCTGTGGCCGACCTCTGTGTCGTGCGCGATCGCCCACCGGAACATGTCGCCGGTCGCGATCGAAGGGATGTCGTACTTTTCCGATATCCGAGCGCTCTGAGTGCCTTTTCCTGCCCCCTGAGGCCCAAAGAGCACCAGCTTCACCTAAGAAATCCTTCGTAATGCCGCATCATCAGCTGGGACTCGATTTGCTTCATGGTTTCGAGCGTGACGCCGACCGTGATCAAGATCGACGTGCCTCCAAAAGGCAACTGCTGGATCCCTTGCGTGGCCAGAAAAATGTTTGGCAATAACGCAATGGCGGCGATGAAAAGCGCCCCGGGCAGCGTAATGCGCGTCAGGATGCGATCGAGATACTCGGCGGTCTGCCGGCCCGGCCTGATCCCAGGGACGAAACCCCCGTACTTCTTCATATTGTCCGCCACGTCTGCGGGATTGAAGCTGATCGCCGTATAGAAGTACGCAAAGAACACGACCATGGTGCCGTAGAGCAGCATGTAGATCGGGCTGGACGAGTTCACCAGATTGTTGGATATGAAGTTCTGGATGCTCGAATTCTGGATCGTATTCTGCAGCAAGCTGGGGATGTAGAGGACGCTCGACGCGAAAATAATCGGGATGACACCGGCTTGGTTGACCTTGAGAGGAATGTAGGTCGACTGCCCTCCCATCATCCTGCGGCCCACGATGCGCTTGGCGTACTGAACGGGTATGCGTCGCTGCCCTTGTTCCATCATTACGATGGCGACGATGATCCCTATCCCCATCAATGCGATGAGACTGAAAATGAACAGTCCCTCCTGATCCAGGATCGCCTTGCCTTCGCCCGGCAGCGTCGAGATGATCGAAGTGAAGATGAGAATGGACATCCCGTTACCGATGCCGCGCTGAGTTATGAGCTCACCCAACCACATGATCAGCGCCGTCCCGGCAGTCAAGGAGAGCACGATGAGAGCAACTCGTGGGGCGGTGAATTGAGGGATGAGATCAACCGGCGTGGCACCGGTCTGGAGCTGGCCACTGTGGAACAAAAACGCCAGACCGGTCGATTGCAAGATGGCGAGCAGGACCGTGAGGTAACGCGTCCACTGGGTGATCTTCTTGTAGCCCGCCTCGCCTTCCTTGGACCACCCCTCGAGCTTGGGGATCACTACGGTGAGAAGCTGCATGATGATCGACGAGGTGATGTAGGGCATGATCCCCAGCGCGAAGATCGCCATCTGAGTGAGCGCTCCGCCGGAGAACAGGTTGATGAAATCGAAGACCCCGCCCTGGGCACCCGCCGCAAGCTGTTGAGCTGCTTGGACGTCGATACCGGGAGTGGGCACGTGAGCGCCGAACCGGTACACCCCGATTATGAGCAGGGTAAAGAGAATCTTCTTGCGAAGATCGGGGATCTTGAAAGCGTTGACGAACGCGCCCAGAAGGTTCATGCCGCTACCTCGCCGACCTGGAAGACCTGATGGCGCGCTCGCCGGTCGAAACGACCTCGGCCCGGCCCCCAGCGCCTTCTATCTTGTCCTTGGCCACCCGGCTAAATGCGTGAGCGCGCACGGTCACGGCTCGATCGAGCTCCCCGTTGCCCAGAACTTTGATCAGCTCGTCTCTCTTGCGCACCAAGCCGGCCGACCGCATCTCGCCGGGCCCGATCTCGGATTGTTCGATCAGCGCCAGGTCCGCGACGTTGACGGCGCCGAAGACTCGCCGGTGCGGGGGAGTGAAACCCTTGAGCTTCGGCACACGCCGGGCCAGAGGCATCTGGCCACCCTCGAAGAAGGTGTGCACCGTGCCCCGAGCTCTTGTGCCCTTGGTTCCCCGGCCCGCGGTCTTGCCGTGCCCCGAGCCTTCTCCCCTGCCGACGCGCTTGCGCCTCTTGTGGGAGCCCGCTGCGGGCTTCAAGTCATGCGGTTTCATTATCTATCTCCTCGACTTTCACCAAATGAGCCACGGCTCCAATCATGCCTCTAATCTCGGGCTTATCGTCGTGGACCACGCTGTGACCGATTCGTCTGATGCCCAGCGCACGCATCGTTCCCCGCTGCTTGGCTCCGCGATCGAGCGCGGAGCGGACCTGAGTGACTTTGATCATCGGCATGGAACCATCCTCATCGAGGTCCGGCCACGGCGGGCGCCGCGTCCTTGAGCAGGTAGGCCGGCGCAACCTCCGCGGGCGTCTTGCCCCGTTTGCGCGCTACCGCTTCAGCCGTCGTCTGCCCTTTCAGACCCTTGACGGTGGCGTGCACGATGTTGATGGCATTGCTCGAGCCGAGCGACTTGGACAAGATGTCGCGAATGCCCGCGCACTCGACCACCGCACGCACCGGGCCCCCCGCGATGACGCCGGTTCCGGGCGATGCAGGCTTCAAGAGCACCACGGCAGCCGAATCCTCCGCCTTGATCTGGTGAATGATCGTCTGCCCCACCATCGGAACGCGGAAGAAGTTGGCCTTTGCTTCTTCTATCCCCTTCTGGATGGCAGCCGGCACCTCCCGGGCTTTTCCGTAGCCGACGCCAACCTGGCCCGCGCCATCCCCCACGACCACAAGGGCCGTGAAAGAGAACCTGCGCCCACCCTTGACGACCTTGGAGACGCGATTGATCGACACGACTCGCTCCTCGTACTGGCTGCGATCGTCGTCGCGGCCGCCGCGCCCTCCTGATCCGCGCGCCATCAGCTGCTCCCTCTGTGAATCAAAATTCGAGACCTCCCTCGCGGGCGCCTTCGGCGACCGCCTGAACTCGACCGTGATACTGGAATCCGCCGCGATCGAAGGTCACTCGCTCCACTCCGGCCTCTTTTGCTTGCGCAGCAAGCCGCAAACCGACCGATTTGGCTCTGGCCTTCGGATCGGGCCCCTCGGCCCCAGACAATGACGAGGCTGCCGCCAGCGTTCTTCCCGCAGAGTCGTCGATGATCTGCGCATAGATCTGCCGGTTCGACCGGTAGACGGCCAAACGGGGCCGCCCGGTCGTACCGACCGACCGCTTCCGCACCCTCAAATGACGGCGTGCGCGAGCGGATCCTTGTCGACTGCTCATGGCCTCTAACCCCCCGCCTTTGCGGCCTTGCCCGCTTTGCGTCGGATGTGCTCGCCTTCGTAGCGGATGCCCTTGGCCTTGTAGGGCTCGGGTTTCCTGATGGAGCGAATCTCCGCTGCGGTCTGGCCCACCAGCTCCTTATCGATACCTCGAACGACGATCCGAGTAGGAGTTGGAACCTCGTACTCGATGCCGCCGGGAGCCTCCTTGTTGACGGGGTGGGAGTAGCCGACGAGGATCTCGAGCCCCTCGCCTTTCTTGCTGGCCCGATAGCCCACGCCGTGAATCTCCAACCTCTTCTCGTAACCCTGGCTGACGCCCTGGACCATGTTGGCAACCAGGCTCCTGACCAGTCCGTGCAGGGCCTTGACCTTGTGCTCATCGTTAGAACGCCGCACGACGATCTCGCCGTCGACCTGTTCGATGTCGATGCCGTCGGGGAGGACCCGGCGCAACTCGCCGCGCGCGCCTTTGATCCGCACGCTGCGATCGGACGCGCTGAACTCGACCCCCGAAGGGAGCGGTATGGGCGCTTGTCCTATTCGAGACATCTCTCTAACTCCTCGCCTTCGCTTGGTTACCAGACATAGGCGAGCACTTCCCCGCCGACTCTTGCCCGGCGCGCCTGCTTATCGGTCATGAGTCCCTGGGACGTAGAGATAATGGCAACTCCCAGTCCCCCCAGGACGCGCGGCAGGTCGGTCGCTCCTCTGTATACGCGCCGACCCGGTTTGGAAATGCGCTGGATCCCCGCGATCGCCGGCTCGCGCTCCTCCGAGTAACGAAGCTCGATCTTGATTTGCGAGTGCACCTGATCGGAAACCAACTCGTAATGATTGACGAAGCCTTCGTCGGCGAGGATCTTAGCGATGTTCTCCTTGATCCTCGAGGCCGGGATGACGACGTCATCGTGGGCCGCCGAGGCAGCGTTTCGTATGCGAGACAGCATGTCCGCGATGGGATCGGTCATCGACATCGTCTACGTCCTCCTCTCACCAGCTGGCCTTGGTGATGCCGGGAATCTCGCCGTTGTGGGCCATGTGACGGAAGCAAAGCCTGCAGAGACCGAAGCGGCGATAGACCGCTCGAGGGCGGCCGCACCGAGCGCATCGCGAGTACGAGCGCACCTTGTACTTGGGCTTCCGCCGAGCCTTGACCTCTAAGGACTTCTTCGCCATTTACGCCTCCACCCTCTGCTGTCTGAACGGAAAGCCGAGCGCCGTGAGCAACGCGCGTCCCTGGTCGTCGTCACCGGCCGTCGTTACGATCGAGATGTCCATGCCGCGGGTGGCGTCGATCTGGTCGTAGTCGATCTCCGGGAAGACGAGCTGCTCCGTAAGGCCAAGGCTATAGTTGCCACGGCCATCGAACGAACGGGGGCTGAGTCCCCTGAAGTCGCGGATCCGGGGAAGCACCACGGCCAGAAGCCGGTCGAGAAAGTCCCACATACGGTCTCCGCGAATCGTGACGGCGGCGCCAATCGGCATGCCCTGCCGGATCTTGAAGGTTGCGAGTGACTTGCGAGCCTTCTTCATGGACGGCTTTTGCCCGCTGATCACGGTCAGATCTTTGACTGCACCGTCGAGCAGCTTGGCATCTCGCGAGGCGTCCCCGACCCCCATGTTGACCACTACCTTGGAGGGCCTGGGCACCTGCATGATGTTGCTCAGGCCCAGCGATTCCTTCAACTCGGGCCTGAGCTCGTCTCTGTAGCGCACCTTCAACCTCGGCTCGTACTTCGTATCGGCCACTAGAGCTCCGTCCCGCACTTTCGGCATACTCGGACGCTGGCGCCGTCTTCGACGCGATGGCCCACACGGGTCGGACCGTCGGTGGGACACACCAAGGCGACGTTAGAGACATCGATTGCGGCCTCTTTGTGCTGGATGCCGCCTTCCTGGCCTCCGCGACGATTAGGGCGCACCTTCTCGTGTCGAGTGACGCGGTTGACGCCCTCGACTATTACTTTTCTCTTCTTGGGCAGAACTGCGAGCACGCGACCCTCGGCCCCTCTGTCCTTGCCGGCGATCATTGCCACACGGTCGCCTTTTCTTATGGCAAGTCCCGGCATCAGATCACCTCCGGAGCTAACGAAACGATTCTCATGAAGCGTCTATCCCTCAACTCTCTGGCGACGGGCCCAAAGATGCGCGTGCCGCGAGGCTGCATCTGGCCGTCGACAATCACCACTGCGTTGTCATCGAACTTGATGTACGAGCCGTCGACTCGCCGGCGCTCCTTGGCGGTGCGGACGACGACGGCCTTCACGACCTCCGACTTCTTGACCGTACCTCCAGGGATGGCGTCCTTCACCGTGCAGACCACGATGTCCCCAATCCCCGCATAACGGCGCTTGGAACCCCCGAGCACCTTGATCACGAGCACCTCGCGCGCCCCGCTGTTGTCGGCTACGCGGCACCTTGTCTCTTGCTGTATCACTTCGCCTTTTCCAGAATGTCTACGACACGCCATCTCTTGGTCTTGCTCAAGGGACGGGTCTCGGTGATGCGGACGGTGTCGCCCACCCCTGCCTCGTTGTCCTCATCGTGCGCGTTGAAGCGCACGTTGCGGCGCACGATCTTGCCGTACGTGCGGTGCTGGGCCGCGTCTCTAATCTCAACGATCACGGACTTGTCCATGGCGTCGGACACGACTCTGCCCGTCCGGATCTTGCGCTGGCCTCTAGTCTCCTCGGTGTCCTCTTCGATCTGACTCATGATTCGCTCTTTCCTAGACCCGCGACTCGGTGTCGCTCAATTCGTTCTCGCGCAGCACCGTCTTGATGCGGGCGATGTCCCTGCGAAGCTCTCTGATGCGGCGGAAGTTGTCCAGTTGCCCGGTCGCGTTCTGAAAGCGCAGGTTGAACAGCTCTTCACGCGACTCCGCCAGTCTCTGTTCAATCTCTTCGACCCCCAGCTCCCTGATGTCCGAAGGCTTGAGCGCCATTACTGCACCTCCAGGGTCTGCTCGCGCGTCACGAACTTGCACTTCAAGGGCAGCTTGTGCGCAGCAAGGCGGATAGCTTCCTTGGCGAGTGGTTCGGGAACTCCGGCCAGCTCGAACATGACCCGGCCCGGCTTGATGACGGCCACCCAGCCCTCGGGGTTTCCCTTACCCGACCCCATGCGGGTCTCGGCTGCCTTCTTGGTAACGGGCTTATCGGGGAAGATGTTGATCCACACTTTTCCGCCGCGCCTGATGTGACGGGTCATGGCTATACGAGCAGCCTCGATCTGCCGGTTGGATATCCATCCGGGCTCCATCGCCATGAGCCCGTAGTCTCCGAAGTTAACCGTCGAGCCGCCCTTGGCCCGGCCGCGCATTCGTCCTCGCTGCACCTTGCGATGTTTGGTCTTACGTGGCTGTAGCACGGCTACTCCTTCGCCCCGGTCGGTGCGGGTGCGTCCGCGCCGGCCTCGGTGGAGACGCTCGTCGCCGGTGTGACGGCAGCCGTCTCCTCCGCGGGAGCCTCCGGATCAGCGGGAGCCGGAGCCGAAGCGGCCGCGTTCTCGCGCGCCCGGCGGGCCCGTTCCTCGGCTCCTCGCCCTACGGTCTCTCCTGCGGCAAGCGCCGCTTCCCGGCGCAGGCGGGCAGTGTCACGCGCCGACGCATAAATGTCCTGGAAGGGCCCCTTGTAGATCCACACCTTCACCCCGATGCGACCAAAGGTCGTCTTGGCTTCGTTGAAGCCATAATCGATGTCGGCCCGCAAGGTGTGCAACGGCATCTGCCCGTCGATGTACCACTCGGACCGGCTCATCTCGGTGCCGCCCAAGCGTCCGGAGCACTGCACCCGCACTCCCTTGGCGCCATGACGCATCGTGGTTCCGACGGCCTTTTTCATCGCCCGGCGAAACGACACCCTGCTGGCGAGCTGCTCGGCCACGCCTTGAGCAATGAGCTGCGCGTCGAGCTCTGGCTGCTTGACCTCGATGATGTTCAAACGAACGTCTATCGGCTTGCCGTAGATCCCCTGTTCCATCTTCTCGAGACGGGTGCGTAAACGCTCGACTTCGGCGCCTCGCCGGCCGATCACGATGCCCGGACGCGCGGTGTGCGTGTAAATAAGCACGCGCTCGCGCATCCTTTCGATTTCGATGCGACTGATTCCAGCGTGTGGCAACTCGCCGAGGAGATACTCACGAATCCTCAGATCGGCCACCAGATACTCGCGGTACTCCTTCTCGGTGTACCAGCGCGACTTCCAATCGGTGTAAATGCCGAGTCGGAATCCGTAAGGCTGAACCTTCTGGCCCATTCCGCTAGCTCCCTTCAGACGCTAGGCGGCCGACGACTACCGAGATATGACACGTGCGCTTGCGAATCCTCGTCGCTCTGCCCATTGCACGCGGGCGAAAACGTCGGAGCGTAGGACCCTCGTCGACCCAGGTGCGGACGACGACGAGCTCGTCCCCCGGGAGCTCCCGATTGTGCTCCGCGTTCGCGATGGCGGATTCGAGCACCTTCGCAAGAGGCCTCGCGGCAGCGCGTTCACTGAAGCGCAGCACCCGGCGCGCGTCATCCACATGGCGCCCTCTGATCAGGTTCGTCACCTGTCTGGCCTTGTTCGGCGAAACACGAATGAACTTCGCCGTGGCTATCGCCTCCTGCGCGTCTTTAGCTATTCGTCTCGCCACTACCTAACCCTTGCCGATCGCTCTGCCGAGCCTCCGTGGGTTCGAAAGGCGCGCGTGGGCGCAAACTCGCCCAGCTTGTGGCCGACCATGGACTCGGTCACGTAGACGGGTACGTGCTTTCGTCCGTCGTGAACCGCGATGGTATGACCCACCATCTCGGGAATGACGGTCGAACGCCTCGACCACGTCTTGATGACGCGCTTTTCGTTCCTCTTGTTCATCTCGACGACCTTCACGAGAAGGTAGTCATCGACAAAAGGGCCCTTCTTGAGACTACGCGGCACTAACGCCCCCTCTTCTTGCGCCGTCGGCGCACGATGAGCGCGTCCGACTTCTTCTTCTTCCGAGTACGACCTTCCTTCTTGCCCCATGGGCTAACGGGGTGGCGTCCCCCCGAAGACTTGCCTTCGCCACCGCCGAGGGGGTGGTCCACCGGGTTCATCACCACACCGCGCACCGACGGACGCGTGCCCTTCCACCGAGCCCGCCCGGCCTTGCCCAACGAGATGAGCTCAGCCTCGGCGTTGCCTACCTGTCCAACCGTCGCGCGACAGTCCATCCTGACCATGCGCATCTCGCCGGACGGCAGTCGCAGCGTCGCCATGGCACCCTCTTTTGCAACGAGCTGCACCGAGGAACCGGCTGAGCGGGCCATCTTGCCCCCCGCTCCGGGCGTTAGCTCGACGTTGTGCACCACCGTGCCCACCGGCACATTCCGGAGCGGCAGGGCGTTACCGGGCCTGATGTCTGCTCCCGGACCCGATTGAACGACGTCGCCGACCTTCAGGCGGTTCGGCATGAGAATGTAACGCTTCTCGCCGTCCTTGTAGGCCAAGAGGGCGATACGCGCATTGCGGTTCGGGTCGTATTCCACCTGCGCGACCTTTGCCGGCACACCATCCTTGTTGCGCCGAAAGTCGACGACTCGATAGCGAGTCTTGTTCCCGCTCCCCTGATGACGCGTTGTTATCCGCCCATAGCTGTTGCGGCCACCCTTCGAAGGGTTTGGCTCGAGGAGTGCCTTCTCGGGTCGGGAGCGCGTTATCTCCGCGAAGTCGGCATGACTCTGGAATCGGCGTCCCGGAGATGTCGGCTTGGCTTTGCGAATAGGCATCGGTGAGCTCCCTTTAACCTTGCTCAAAGATTTCGATTTTGTCGCCCTCAGCGAGCTTCACCACTGCCCGCTTGGTATCGGGCCGTTTCCCTTGGGTAAATCGGAAGCGCTTGTTCTTGCCTTTCCGGTTGAGGGTGTTGACCCGGATCACTTTCACGTCCCAAATGCTCTCGACCGCCTGCCGGATCTCGGTCTTGTTGGCGCGCCTACTGACCACAAATGTGTACGCATTCCCATCGATGAGGGAATAGGACTTCTCGCTTACGACCGGCGCGAGGATCACGCTTCTCGGATGGTCCTTGATCGAGCCACTCACGCGGGCACCTTCTCTCCAGCCCCCGTACGACGGTCGAGCGCCCCGGGCGTGAAGACGATCGCATCGGCAACCAGCACGTCATAGGTCGAGAGGGACCCGGCCAGAGAGAAAGCCGCCGAGCGAAGGTTGCGAAAGGCGCGATCCACGATCTCGTCGGACTCCGAGGTCCGGTCGAGCACAACGAGGACCCGTCCTTCGATACCGGCCGCTTGCAGGCACGACGCCGCAACCTTCGTCCGAGCCTCGTTGAACCCGTCCAGGACCCATATACGCCCGCTGCCGGCTTTGTCCGACAGAGCGGAGCGAAGCGCGGCCTTCTTCATCTTCTTGTTCACCCGCACGGAGTGATCGCGCGGTTTTGGACCGAAGACCGTGCCGCCGCCAACCCAGATGGGGCTCCGAATGGAGCCGTGGCGAGCGCGTCCCGTGCCCTTCTGACGCCACGGCTTCTTGCCGCCGCCACGGACCTCGGCGCGCGTCTTTGTGGACGCGGTCCCCGACCGGGCGGCCGCGAGCTGCGCCGACACGACCTGGTGCATGACGGCGACGTTGACGTCTCCACCGAAGAGCTCATCGGGCAGATCCCGATCGCCCGTCTGCTTACCGGCAGCATCAATGACCTTAGCCGTCGCCATCAGCTCGCCCTCTTTCCTCTGTCGCGCTGGCGCAGGCGAACGGCCGACCGCACCATCACCAAACCACCTCGGGGGCCGGGCACCGCGCCCTTCACCAACAACAAGTTCCGAGCGCCGTCCGCCTTGATCACTTCGAGATTCAGGGTCGTCACCCGCTCGTTGCCCATATGGCCCGCCATGCGAGTGCCCTTGAACACGCGCCCTGGGGTGGCACATGCCCCGATGGCGCCGGGGGATCGGTGCTTGCGCTGAGTTCCGTGAGACGCCGACAGCCCAGAGAAGTTGTGACGCTTCATGCCACCTGCAAATCCCTTTCCTTTGGTCACGCCCACGACATCCACGATCTCGCCGGCTTCAAAAAGATCAGCTTTGATCTCCGTTCCCGGCGAGTACCCGTTGGCGTCATCGAGGCGCAGCTCAACCAGGTGCCGCGCGGGTTCCATCTGAGCCTTGCCGTAGTGCCCGGCCATCGGCTTGTTGGTTCGCTTGGCGACGCCGAAGGCAAGCTGAATGGCCGCATATCCATCTTTCTCGACGGTCTTTACCTGCGCGACGCGACACGGCCCTGCCTCGACCACGGTCACGGGAAGCGCGCGCCCCGAGTCATCGAAGACCTGCGTCATTCCCATCTTGCGACCCAAGATGCCCTTTACCTCTGCCATTCGCCAGCCCCTAGTTCCATGCTCAAGTCTTCAGTTCGATGTCGACCCCAGCCGGAAGATCCAATCTCTGGAGCGAGTCCACGGTCTTCGCCGTGGGGTTCACGATGTCGAGCAACCTCTTGTGCGTCCGCATCTCGAAGTGCTCGCGCGAGTCTTTGTCCTTATGCGGCGACCGGATGACCGTGTAAATGGAGCGCTCGGTCGGAAGAGGGATCGGACCGTTGACGCTCGCGCCGGTACGCACGACCGTTTCGACGATCTTCCTCGCCGACTGATCGATCACTTCATGGTCGTACGCCTTCAGCCTGATCCGGATCTTCATTCCGCTCGCCATTGAGTGCTACTCGACGATCTTTACGACGCGGCCCGCGCCCACGGTGCGGCCACCTTCACGGATTGCAAAGCGCAGCCCTTCATCCATTGCTATCGGTTGAATCAGCTCAATCGACATCTCGGTGTTGTCTCCCGGCATCACCATCTCGGTTCCGCCTGGAAGCTGCACGGAGCCGGTCACATCCGTCGTTCGGAAGTAGAACTGGGGCCGGTAGTTGTCGAAGAAGGGGGTGTGGCGTCCACCTTCGTTCTTGGTCAGGATGTACACCTGGGCCTGGAACTTCGTGTGCGGCGTTACCGAGCCGGGCTTGGCCAGCACCTGACCACGCTGCACGTCGTCCTTCTTCGTGCCTCGAAGAAGGATGCCTGCGTTGTCCCCGGCCTGCGCTTCGTCGAGCATCTTGCGAAACATCTCAATGCCCGTGACGACCGTCTTGCTCGTCTTGGTCTCGATGCCGACGATCTCAATCTCCTCACCCAGCTTCAAGATGCCCTGCTCAACCCGGCCCGTGACGACCGTGCCGCGCCCCGTGATGGTGAAGACGTCCTCGATGGGCATCAGGAAAGGCTTGGCGGTATCGCGTTCCGGCTCGGGGATGTACTCATCCACGGCCTTCATGAGCTCGAGGATCTGGTTAGAAGCCTCTTCGTCGCCGTCGAGCGCTTTCAGAGCCGACACGCGGACAACCGGGACATCGTCGCCGGGATACTCGTTCTCGGTCAAGAGCTCGCGTACTTCGAGCTCCACGAGGTCGAGGAGCTCGGGATCGTCGACCATGTCAACCTTGTTGAGCGCGACGACCATGAACGGGACGTTCACCTGACGAGCCAAAAGGACGTGCTCACGAGTTTGGGGCATCGGGCCGTCGGCAGCGGATACGACCAGGATGGCTCCGTCTACCTGCGCCGCACCCGTGATCATGTTCTTGATGTAGTCGGCGTGCCCCGGCATGTCGACATGGGCATAGTGGCGATTGTCGGTCTCGTACTCGATGTGAGAGATGGCGATCGTGATGCCGCGCTCGCGCTCTTCGGGAGCGTTGTCGATCTGCTCGAACGAAGAGAACGCGACATCCGGGTTCTTGTCGCTGAGGACCTTGGTAATGGCGGCCGTCAGAGTCGTCTTCCCGTGGTCGATGTGACCCATGGTCCCGACATTGACGTGCGGCTTGGAGCGGTCAAACTTCTTCTTGGACATCGTCTCTCCTTCTGCTCTTCGGCCTATTCCCCGCGGACGGTTGCAACGACCTCATCTGCAATCGACTTGGGCGTTTCCTGATAAGAGTTGAACTGCATGCTGTAGGTGGCGCGACCTTGGGTACGGCTGCGCAGCTCGGTCGCGTAGCCGAACATCTCTTTGAGCGGAACTTGGGCCTTTACGATGCGGTCGGAGCCGCGCTGGTCCATCTGCTCGATCCGGCCTCGCCGGCTGGACAAGTCCCCGATCACGTCGCCCATATATTCCTCGGGCGTCACCACTTCCACATCAAAGATGGGTTCGAGCAGGATCGGATGAGCCTGACGAGCCGCGCTCTTGAAAGCCATCGACCCTGCGATCTTGAAAGCCATCTCCGACGAATCGACGTCGTGATAAGAGCCGTCGGTCAACGTCACCCGGATGTCGACCATCGGGTACCCGGCCAGGACTCCGTTAGCCAGAGCCTCTTGCATGCCCTGGTCAACCGATGGAATGTACTCCTGAGGGATGCGGCCCCCCGAAATCTTGTTGACGAACTCATAACCGCCCCCGGGGCCCGTGGGCTCGAGGTTGATCACCACATGGCCGTACTGGCCCTTCCCGCCGGTTTGTTTCACGTAACGGGTATCCACCTTCTGAACCGTGTTCTTGACCGTCTCGCGGTAGGCGACCTGTGGCCGGCCCACGTTCGCGCCGACCTTGAACTCCCGAATGAGGCGATCGACGAGCACTTCGAGATGGAGCTCGCCCATGCCCGAGATGATCGTCTGGCCTGTGTCGTCGTCGGTGTGAACCCGAAAAGTCGGGTCCTCTTCGGACAGCTTCTGAAGAGCGTTACCCAGCTTGTCGGAATCGGCCTTGGACTTAGGCTCGATGGCCACATCGATGACTGGGGTCGGGAAGTTCATCTCTTCGAGCAGTACCGGGGCGCTCGCGTCGCACAAGGTGTCACCGGTCAGCGACTGCTTGAGCCCCACCACGGCAACGATATCGCCGGCAAACACCGCCTCCTTATCCTCGCGATGGTTCGCATGCATCTGCAAGATGCGTCCGATGCGCTCTCTGCGATCGCGCGTGGAGTTGATCACCTGATCGCCGCTCTTCAGAGTCCCGGAGTACACCCGAAGATAGGTGAGCCGCCCCACGTAGGGATCGCTCATGATCTTGAAAGCGAGGGCCGAGAATGCCTCTTGATCCTCGGGGCGGCGCTCGATGGCTTCCCCGGTCGCCGGATCGATTCCCCGATAGGGCGGAAGGTCCACCGGGCTCGGAAGATAGCGGCAGACCGCATCCAAGAGCGGCTGCACGGCCTTGTTCTTGAAGGCCGAGCCACAGAAGATCGGAGTGATCTCGTTAGCGATAGTCGCTCGGCGTATCGCCGCCTTGAGCGTCTCGATGTCGGGTTCTTCTTCGGAGACATAGCGCTCCATGACCGCTTCGTCGTAGTCGGCGAGCGCCTCGATGAGGTCATGCCGGTATTGCCGGGCTTGCTCCGCGAGGTCATCGGGAATTGGCCGGTCTTCCCACTGCTCGCCCATGCCGTCGGACGGCCAATAGTGAGCGTTCATCGTGAGCAGGTCGACCACCCCGTGATAGTCGGCCTCCTTGCCGATAGGGAGCTGGAGAACGACGGGACGCCCGTTCAGACGGTCATCGATCATCTCAACGGTTCGGAAGAAGTCCGCACCTGTTCTATCCATCTTATTGACGAAGCAAATACGCGGCACTTTGTACCGGTCTGCCTGTCGCCACACGGTCTCGGACTGCGGCTCGACGCCTGCTACCGCGTCGAACACGGCGATCGCCCCGTCAAGCACACGCAAGCTGCGCTCGACCTCGACGGTGAAGTCCACATGCCCGGGCGTATCGATGATGTTGATCCAGTAGCCCTTCCAGTGGGCCGTGGTCGCGGCCGAGGTGATGGTGATGCCTCGCTCCTGCTCCTGCACCATCCAGTCCATGACCGCCGCGCCCTCGTGGACCTCGCCGATCTTGTAGGTGCGCCCCGTGTAATAAAGGATGCGCGCGGTAGTCGTCGTCTTGCCGGCGTCGATGTGCGCCATGATGCCGATATTGCGAGTCCTGTTCAACGGGTACTCGCGCGTCGCGGCACCCCCGCCACCTTTCACGGCGCGGAGCTGCGGACGCGGCTGTTGATCTTTAGCTGCTACCTCTGCCATAGCTCTCCTCTAAGAGCGAGACTTACCATCGGTAATGCGCGAATGCCTTATTGGCTTCGGCCATCTTGTGCATGTCTTCACGGCGCTTGGCCGCGGCCCCGGCGCCGCCGGATGCGTCGAGGATCTCTGCGGCGAGACGCTCGGACATGCTTCGCTCGCGGCGCCTCCTCGAGAAAGTCACGAGCCAGCGGATGGCCAGCGTCGTCCCACGCCGCGACTGAACCTCGACCGGTACCTGGTAGGTAGCTCCTCCCACGCGACGGGGGCGCACCTCGAGCAACGGCTTCACGTTATCGAGAGCCTTTTTCATTATCGGCAGCGGATCCTTCCCCGATCGCTCCCCGACCCTCTTCATCGCGTCGTATACGACCTTCTCGGCCAAGCTCTTCTTGCCGCGCGTCATGATGCGGTTTTGTATCTGAGTAACCAGCACCGACCCATAGACGGGGTCGGGAATGATCTGGCGGCGAGTGGCCGGACCTTTTCTCGGCATCAGGCCCCGCCGGCTCTCTTCGCGCCGTACTTAGAGCGGCTCTTGGAACGGTCCCTGACTCCCGCTGTGTCGAGTGCGGCGCGGATGATCTTGTAACGCACGCCCGGGAGATCCTTGACTCGGCCCCCGCGCACCAGCACGATCGAGTGTTCCTGGAGGTTATGACCAATGCCCGGGATGTAAGCCGTGACTTCGATCCCAGAGGTGAGGCGAACTCGGGCGACCTTGCGCAGCGCGGAGTTCGGCTTCTTGGGGGTGAAGGTGTAGACGCGCGTGCACACTCCGCGCCGCTGGGGCGAACCCCGGAGGGCCGGTGATTTCGACTTCTCATTCTTCGTCTCTCGCCCCTGACGGACGAGTTGCTGAATGGTCGGCAACCGCTTTCCTTCCAGTCTTTCCAACTCACACGACCCGGATCTCTCGATCCAGACCCTTCCAGCCCGCCCTGGTTCGCCGGCTCACTTCACCCCTATGGACCGGGCCGGCCGCCCGCGGGCAGCTCGTGGCCGGGCCGTTTATTACGCCGCTTGGGCGTTTGACCCATCACGCGCTCGCGGCTAAGTCGAGTGCGCTTCCTGGATCGACGTTCGGCGATAGTGACCCGCACCCCGGTGGTTCCCGGCGCGAGAGCGCTCCGCGTGTTGCACGACCGCTCCCGGTTGGATCGAGCCGGGCCTTCCGGAACTCACCGAACTCGGGTGGCTCCTAGTGACTCCAGCGCCCCATTATGGGCGCGCTGTCTCGCCCCCTAAGGGACGCGACCGCCAAGAATAGGTCAAATGGGCCCGGCTCGCAACCGGGCTGCGCCTACAAAAGGCCGCGTGCTCGAAACACCGACCGTACCGTGGTCGCCGTCGAAGAGCCATAGACCCGCTGAGCGGCCTCCACCGTGGCGGCCGCCGCCGCGGGCATCGAGGTGTCGGGCGCGAAGGCGAACTGGCCCTGGAGGATGAGGGTGTCGGCGCGCGTGGCCCCGAGCGCGTTTCGAATGTCCCACAGAGCGCGCGACCAAATCCGTCCATCCGCGTGCACCTGGCCCACGAGGTCTTCGGGATAGTGAAGATCTCCATCGACTCGCCTGAGGCAGTGTGGAACCCTCGAGGTGTAAGAGACCGCATCCCAGTCCGCGACGCACGCCGGGTCCGGGGTCGGCGCGACGACCGCAGAAACGGTCACCGCCCAATAATCTGAGAAGCCTTCCCCAATGGCGCCCGCTTCGAGCGCAGAGCCGAAGCCGGGCACCTGGGAGTCGTGCATGGCGTGGCCGTACTCGTGAAGGATGACTTCGGCGTCCTCGGCATCGTCGACGCCTCCCTTACCGAAGCGAAGATAGTCCTTTTTGTCCCACGAGAATGAGTTGTCGATCCCGTACTGGTTGATGCGCAGGTCCTGCGACTCCTTGTTGATGGGCCGGCGTGTGACCCCGAAACCGAGCCTTTGGATGTAGCGCTGGGACTCGGTCACCCAGTGGTACGCCATCACTTGCTCGAAGCGGTCGTCGCTGCGGTCGTAAAGAAAGGTGTCCGTGGGCGAGTAGGCGAGGGGGCCCGTCGAGCCGCGTACGTTGGCCCACCGGCCGGTCAGATAGCCGCTGCCGTCGAGGTTCCGCAAAGTCACGTCGTGATAGGCGGGCTGCAGGGCCGCGTAGTCGGCGTCCTTTTGATCCGTCAACGACTGATCCTGAAGATCGGCGACCGGGTTGGGCAAGAAGACCCGCCCGGTGCCCGTGCTCCCCGCGGCGCCGGCGCCGAAGGCCGAAGTGGCGCCGGCGACCATCACGAGCGAGACAACGGCCGCCCCCGCCATAGAAAGTATCCGCTTCACAGTTTCCCCCCGTCGAAGGCCATCAGAGCTTGCCCGTTAATCCCACATTCTGCCAGATCATTGCGCGGAGGCGGGCACGCCTGCCTGAAAAGCCCAGGCCCCCAAGAACGGGGCCCTGGGCTCTCGCAGCGTTGTTGCTCGAACTACTCGGCCAAGCTGGTGACTTCCTCGCCTTCCCTCTCGGTCCCGTCCCCCGAAGGAACGGAGTGGAGCGAAGGGCCGCCGCCGAAGAGCTCTCGGGCAGCCTCGGCCGCCTCGTCCTCGTCGACTCTGGGGGCCAGGCCGAACATTGCGCGGGCTTCGTCGTCGGAGATGGCTCCTTCGCCCGTGGCCTCGACGCGGGTGGACCGGTAGCGGGTCATGCCCGTGCCGGCCGGGATGAGCTTGCCGATGATCACGTTCTCCTTGAGCCCGAGCAGCGGATCGGACTTGCCGTTGATCGCCGCTTCGGTGAGAACTCGGGTGGTCTCCTGGAACGATGCCGCCGACAGCCACGACTCGGTCGCAAGCGATGCCTTGGTGATGCCCATGAGCTGGGGTCGGGCGCTCGCCGCTTCGCCGCCGTTTGCCACCGATGCCTCGTTGGAGGTCGCAAAGGTCCGGGCATCGACCAGCTGGCCGGGAAGGAACTCAGTGTCCCCGGGCTCGACCACTATGACCTTGCGAAGCATCTGCCGCACGATCAACTCGATGTGCTTGTCATGAATCGGCACGCCCTGCGAGCGGTACACGCTTTGGACTTCCTGCACGAGATAGCCCTGCACCTCCCGCGTTCCAAGCACGTCGAGAACCTCGTCCGGATCCTTGGACCCTTCCGTGAGGGCATCGCCGGCCTTTACCTCGTCACCGTTCCGTACCCGCAGCCGGGCGTGTCGAGGCACCTTGTAGGGGATGGTCTCCGAGCCGTCATCGGGGGTTAGCTCGATGACGCGCGTCCTTTCGTCCTCCTGGATCTCGATTCGACCCGTCGCCTTAGCGATCTCGGCCTTGCCTTTTGGAGTACGTGCCTCGAAGAGCTCAACGACGCGCGGCAGGCCGTGGGTGATGTCCTCTCCCGCCACGCCACCCGTGTGGAACGTCCGCATCGTGAGCTGAGTTCCGGGCTCACCGATCGACTGTGCAGCAATGATCCCGACGGCTTCGCCGAGCTCGGCGAGTTGCCCCGTCGCAAGCGACGTGCCGTAGCACTTCTGGCATACGCCGTACCGCGCGTCGCAGGTGAGCACCGAACGCACGACCACCTCGTCGACCTCGGAACCGGAAATAACCTTGACCAGCTCGGGAGTGACCTGCTCGCCGGCCTTGGCCACTACCTCTCCATCGCTGCCGTTCGCATCCTCGAGCAACACGCGCCCGAGGAGCTTCTGCTTGAGGTACGGACGCTCTTGGGCCAGCTTCAGCCTGAAGCCGCGGTCCGTTCCACAGTCCTCGGCTCTGATCATGACCTCTTGTGCGACGTCGACCAGACGACGGGTGAGATAACCCGAGTCGGCGGTTCTCAGCGCCGTGTCGGCCAATCCCTTTCTCGCTCCGTGAGTGGAGATGAAGTACTCGAGAACGGTCAAGCCCTCACGGAAGTTCGCGCGAATGGGTCGCGGAATGATCTCCCCGCGGGGGTTGGCGACCAGGCCACGCATACCGGCGATCTGGCGCAGCTGCATGATGTTGCCTCGGGCTCCCGAGTTGGCCATCATCCAGATCGGATTGAGCTCGTCGAAGCTCTCGATCATGGCCTCTTTGACCTTCTCGGTCGCCTCGTTCCAGATTTCGATGAGCTCCTGACGACGCTCGTCCTCGGTGATCACGCCCTTGCGGAACTGCGCCTCGATCTTCTCGGCCATCTTCTCGTGCTCGGCCAGAATCTTGGGCTTGGACTTGGGAGTGGTCACGTCCGCAAGCGAGATGGTGACTCCCGCCTTGGTCGCGTAGTGGAAACCTGTGCTCTTAACCGCATCGAGGATCTCGCTCAGCTCTTTCTTTCCGTAAGTACGAGCGCAGCGATCGATGAGAGCCGACAGCTCTTTCTTCTTGATTGGCGCATTCTGGAAAGGAAAGTCCTCCGGGAAAGCCTCATTGAAGAAGACTCGCCCGGGCGTGGTGACGATGAGCCGGTTCCGGTTCTTCTCATAGTCCTC
>JACDBF010000082.1 GCA_013695055.1 Actinomycetota bacterium | reverse complement strand
GCATCGTCCACCTGGCCCCCTACGGCGAAGAGGACATGGTGGTAGCTCGCCGCGACGAGCTGCCCATAGCTCAGATGATCGACGCATCGGGGCGCGTCGTTCCTTCGGGAGGAGACTTCGCCGGGCTTTACGTAAAGGACGCCGATCCGCAAATCATCGCCGACCTCGACGCGCGCTCTCTGCTCTTTCGAGCGGAGGATTATGAGCACGCATATCCACACTGCTGGCGATGCAGGACGCCGCTCCTCTACTACCCGCGCAAGGATTTTTACATTCACACGTCGCAAATCCGAAAGGATCTGCAGGACTCGAACGAGCCGGTCGCATGGCAGCCTCCGACCATCAAGCAGGGGCGTTTCGGGGACTGGCTTGCAAACAATGTCGACTGGTCGTTGTCGCGCGACCGGTATTGGGGAACCCCTTTGCCCGTGTGGCGGTGCGAGCTCGAGCATCTCACCTGTGTGGGGTCCTTCGCCGAGTTATCCAAGCTCTCCGGCCGCGATCTCGCAAATCTCGATCCTCACCGCCCGAGTGTGGATGAGGTTCTGTTCGATTGCCCGCAATGCGGTCGCAATGCAACGCGCGTGACGAGCGTCATCGACGCCTGGTTCGACTCAGGTGCGATGCCGTTCGCGCAATGGCACTACCCGTTCGAGAACAAAGATGTCTTCGAGCAACGCTTTCCCGCACAGTTCATCTCCGAAGCCATCGACCAGACGCGCGGGTGGTTCTATTCCCTGCTCGCTATCGCGACCCTAGTGCGCGGGCGAAGCTCGTACGAGAGCGTCGTGTGCTTGGGTCACATCGTCGATGCGGATGGGCGCAAGATGTCCAAGTCGCTGGGCAACGCGATCGATCCGTGGACGATCATCGAGGCCGTAGGAGCCGATGCCCTGCGCTGGTACCTCATCACGGGCGGCACACCTTGGGCGGCTCGACGCGTATCCGTGCAGATCATCCAGGAATCGCTTCGCAAGTATCAGCTCACTTTGTGGAACACCTATTCGTTCTGGGTGACCTATGCTGCACTCGAGCGCTTCGATCCAACGGCCGAGCACGTGCCTCTCGACCAGCGCGATCGTCTCGACCGTTGGATACTCGCCGAGCTCGACGACACGGTTCGCGAGGTGACCACCGGACTCGACGGTTTCGACGCGACGCGCGCGGGCCGGAGGCTGGACCGGTTCGTCGACGACCTGTCGAACTGGTATGTGCGCCGCTCGCGCCGCCGCTTCTGGAAGAGCAGTCAAGAGGCGGACACGCGCACCGCATTCCTAACCTTGTGGGAGTGCCTCGTGACGGTTGCCAAGCTCACGGCTCCCTTCACGCCCTTCATCGCCGACGAGATCTACACGAATCTCACCGGTCCCGACCCGGGGGCACCCAAGTCGGTTCATCTCGCCGACTGGCCCGAAGCCGACGGCATCAGGGCAAACGATGAGCTGCGCACGAGCATGACCACGGTGCGCCGGCTCGTTGCGCTGGGTCGCGCCGCACGCACCGACGCGGAGGTTCGTGTGCGCCAACCCCTCTCGCGCGCTCTGCTGGTCGTCCCGAGCGCGGAGGCTTCATCGTTGTCCGGCCTCGAGGATCTCGTCAAGGACGAGCTCAACGTGAAGGAAGTAGAGATCGCCGGCGGGCTCGAAGAGCTCGTGTCCTACTCGATCAAGCCCAACTTCCGCGTGCTCGGTCCCCGCTTCGGGGCGCGCGTCAAAGAGGTGGCCGCCGCCCTTTCCAAAGAGGACGCGCGCGCGGTGGTCGGCGCATTGGAGCAGGAAGGGAGCGCCGTCATCGAGCTCGACGGCGAGCGCGTCGCTCTCGTGCCCGACGACCTCGACGTCCGCATCGAGGGCCGGGCCGGTTTTTCTCTAGCCCGCGAAGGCGCTTACGGAGTCGCGCTCGATCTCGATCTCACGCCCGAGCTGCTCGCCGAGGGGGCCGCTCGCGAGGTCGTGCGTGCGGTGCAAGAGCTGCGGAAGTCGAGCGGGCTGGTCGTCGAGGACCGCATCGAGCTGTGGGTGCTCGCGCCCGACGAGGGGGCCACAAGCGCGCTCGAAACGCATCGGGACCTAGTGGCCGCCGAGGTTCTCGCCACGTCCATCCACTGGAACGAAAAGGGACCCGCCGACGCCTTCGAGGCGGAGGTCAACCTGGACACGAAAGTGGTGAGAGTCGCGCTGCTCCGGGCCGTAAGGCCCTCCTAGTCGCTCGGGGCTTCGCTCGGGACGCGTGTCTCGGAGTCGGGTGCGATCGCTCCCGCCAGCCACTCGGGCGGGACCGAGACCTCCTTTGTCCTCGCAACCGCCCGCCGCCGAAGTACCAGCAGAGCGAGGCCCGCAGCCACGAGGCTCGCGATCGCGACGGCCCACGGGCCGATCCCGCCCGACTGGGAACGCTCCGCCGCTTGGAGCGGGGCGAGGTCTTCACGCAGCTCGCGAACGTCTCGCAGCAGCGAAGCCACCGAGCCGTCCAGCTCGCCTCGGAGGTCCTTCATAACCCGCTTCAGCCGCTCGGCACGTCCCTCCAAGCGCTCGCGCGTGATTGCCAGCTTGTTCGAAAGAGCATCCACTTGACGTTGCAGGCGCTCCTCGGCGGAGGTCGCAATCAAGCTGAGCGAGCCGCCGACGATGTCGCCGAGCTGCTCCGAGCATGGGAGGTTGCAGAGTTGGACGTAGTAACGGCCGGCAGGCAGATCGGGCATGATGAACTCGAGGCTGGCGCGGGCGCCTCCCCCCAACCTCTCGATTGCGACCCGCCCGAGTCGCACCCCGCCCTCGTCAACGCGCGGCGGCTGGACCCACCCGCTACGTAAATATGCGTACCACGGCCCATCTTCGGGGACGCCGTAGCTCTCGAGGTCGGGGGAGAAAGTGGTGCTTCCCCGCACGAGCTCGCCGGGCCGGAAGTAACCGAGGCCGCCTGCGTCACGCCAACTGAATACCGTTCCGCCGGCACGGGCAACCACCCCTGTCTGCACCATGGTCAGCGCCAGCACGAGCACCGCGAGAGCTCTTCGCATGGTTCCTCCCATGAATATGTCGACTACCAGTCCGACGTTCGCCGCATGGGATCGGTTCGGCGGTCGTTCTAGGCGGGAAAACGTTCGAATTTCGAACGCTGATCCGCTCAGATCGATTTGTTTAGGCGTCGCCTCGCCAGAGGAGGCTTCGGACGCTGCGCCGCTGGGGCCCACCCGCGTCTTGCTCGGCGGGCAGCTCCACGACGTCACCGGCCTCACCCTCGTTGGCGGTGGGTGGGTCCGACTCCGGCCGGCCCCCTCTCTGCCCGGCCCCGCTCGCGGGCGCGGGCCGCCGGGCCGTCTGGGAGTTAGGCGGAGTCTGGGTCACCCGGACCTCGGGGTGCCGCCGGGACGCGGTGGCCGCCGGACGGCTCAGCGATGGATCGCGGTCGGCGAGCGTCTCGAGCGACTTCAGCTGCTGTTCCATAAAGGTCTTGAGACGCTGCTTGAGCTCGGCCTCATAGGCGCGCAAACGCTCGACCGAGGCGTCGAGATCGCGCCGGCGGGCCATGTGGTCGCGGTCGGCCTCCAAGACCTTCCGGCGAATGTCGGCCTCGGTCGATGCGGTCTTTTCCTGAGACTCGTCGCGAGCGCGCTGGAGGCGCTCCTCGGCCTCTTTCACCATGCGCGCGGCCTTGGCCTTGGCTTGGGCGATGGCCTCCTCGCCGGCCTGCTGCGCCGCGACGAGAGTCTTCTTCAGCATCTCCTCGGCTTCGCGACTGGTGGCGACGGCCTGCTCGAGCTCGGCGACGCGCTGTGAGACGGCCTGGTTTTCGCGCTGGGCGAGATCGAGGGCCTCGGCGACCCGGTCCAGGAAATCGTCGACCTCCTCCTGGTTGTAGCCGCGCCACGCGTCGTGAAACTGCTTCTCGTGAATATCGCCTGCATTTACGTCCATGCATTCTTCCTTGTGTCTTAGCCGGGACCGGTTAGCCGGGACCTAGGACCACTGAAACGTGGCTTTCACTGATTGCGAATTATCGCAGACAATTCCTCTCAGTTGCGGTTTGTCACCTAACAGATCTGAGAGCGGATGATCGACAGCATGATGAAGATCAGGATCGGCGAGATGTCCAGGCCCCCGATGGGCGGGATGATACGCCTGAAAAAGCCCATCACCGGCTCGGTGACGTCGTAGATGAAACCGATCACCGGAGCGAGAGCAGCAGGAGGCGTCCACGACGTCATCGTCACCCACGACAAGATGATGCGGGCGAAAAGTATGTACGTGTAGACCCCAAGCGCCGCCGAGATGAAGCAGCCCGCACTCCCCATCAAGCTTGGTTGAAGAAGCCGCGCTCCTCGAGGAAGCGCCTGCGGTCCTCGGCCGACACCTGCACGCCCGCGGGAGTGATGAGAAAGACGCGCTCGGCGGCCGGCTGCATGGATCCTCCAAGACCATAGGCAAGCCCGCTTGCGAAATCGACGAGCCTGCGACCAAGCTCCTGGTCCGCCGATTGCAGGTTCATGAGCACCGAGAACCCGTCTCGGAACTTGTCGCCGATCTCTTGAGCATCGTTGAAGGCGGTCGGCTGCACGAGATGAACGCGCGGGCCGGCCGCGCTCGGCATTGGACGAACGACTGAATCGCGATCGGCGCGCACCCTTCCAGCCTCCGGCTCGGGGACGCGCTTGATGACCGCGCGCCGGTTCTGCTCCTCCTCTTCGGGGGCGTAATGAGACTCGTCGTAGTCTTCCTCCTCGGCCAAACCGAGGTATACGAGTGACTTCTTCCACATGCCGGCCATAGGGGAAGGATATCTCGCGCGCCGGCGATCAAGTGGGCTTCGCCCGGGAGCGGGGGCCAAAGAGGGCTTCCCCCACCCTGACGTGGGTGGCCCCCTCTTCGACGGCCACCTCGAAGTCTCTGCTCATTCCCATGGAGAGCGCGCCCGCTTCCGGAAGAAATGCGGTCAGCTCGGCGCCCAGCGCGGCAAGGCTTGCGTAATGAGGCCGCGTCTCCTCCGGGACCTCGGGGAAGGGCGGAATCGTCATCAGGCCCCGCAGCCTGAGGCCGTCGAGCGCGGCCGTGGCCCGAGCGAGATCGAGGACCTCCGAAACAGCGATTCCGCTCTTGGAGGCTTCGCCGGCGACGTTCACCTCCACGAGCACGTCCTGCACGATGTCACCCGACGACGCCCGGCGCGCGATCGCCTCGGCCACCGCGAGGCGATCGACCGAGTGGATGAGCGACACGCGGCCCACCACCGCGCGCACCTTGTTGGTTTGCAATGCACCGACGAAGTGCCAGCGGGCTCGGTCGCCCGCCGCCTCGAGCTTGCCGCCAAGCTCCTGCGCGCGGTTCTCGCCGAGATCGACGATGCCGGCGTCGAGAGCGGCGGCCACCACATCGACGCCGAAGGACTTGGTCACTCCAATGAGGGTGACGTCGCCCGGCGAGCGCCCCGATCTATGCGTTGCGGCCTCGATCCGCGCGCGGACCACGGCGAGGCGCTCGGCAATGTTCACCGCGACGGCTCGACCAGCGCGGCGAATGCCCCTTGCCGGCCGGTGCGCCCTTCTCTGCGATACGAGAAGTAAGAGGGGCTGCAGCCGGTGCAGTCGTCCGACGCGGCGATATCGCTTATTCCTGCGCGCTCCAGCGTCGCGACCGCAGCCCTGGATATGTCGACGCGCCCGCCGGGGGCGACCGGCAGGCCCGCCTCGTCGAACGCAGCCACAACATCCGGCCCAACCTCGTAGCAGCAGGCTCGGATGCAAGGACCGATCCACGCCTGCCGGATGGGTCCGACCGCATCGACGCCTCGCCCGATGACTCCGGCGGCGAGCCCGCGCCAGCCCGCATGGAGGATCCCCAGGCCGCGCTCTCCGGCAACGATGACCGCCGCGCAATCGGCCGTCAGTATCCCGAGGACCGGACCGACGGCGCGGGTCACGAGACCGTCGGCGTCCCCAACCGCGCCACTGTGGCCCGACGAGACCTCGATGATCTCGGCCCCATGAACCTGGCGCGCCAACGTGAGCGCGTGGGCTCCGAAGCCGATCGCTCGCCCGGCCCGCCGCCGGTTCTCGGATAACGAGAGTCGGTCGTCGCCGCTCCGCGCGCCGAGATTCAGCGAGTCGTATGGCGGAGCGCTGACCCCTCCATGACGATCGGTAAAGGCCACGAGAATGCCGGCGGAGCGCGCTCCCACATCGGTGAGCACGCCTATCCCGGCGCAGGTCTGTTTCGTGAGTGAAGTGCCGGCCATTGCTCTAGGTCTAACCGACCCTCGCCCGGGGCCGGCGACCCTATTCGTTGCGAAGAAAGGAGGGGACGTCGAGATCCTCTTCGGCATCGAACACGAGCCGTTCCGGATCTTGGTCGATGCGGATGACGGAGTCTGCGGGAGTCGAGGAGACCTCCGAGAAGATCTCCTCATCCGGCTTGATGAGGTCCTCGGCCTCGCGATGACCCCACCGGTCGAAGCCCGCGGCGATAACCGTGACCCTGACCTCATCTCCAAGGGTGTCGTCGACCACGG
>JACDBF010000080.1 GCA_013695055.1 Actinomycetota bacterium | reverse complement strand
CGCCCGCCCCGATCACGGCTTGCAGGCTGGCTAGAGAGTTGCCAGTCGGGAAGACGCTGCTCACCTGTGGGTGTTGAAGCAGATCTGCCGTGAGAGCGCCGGGCTCGTCGACCGCGCCGCAGGAAACCTCGGCTCCCGAAGAATCGAGGGCTTTGAGATGAGACTCGAGCAACGTGTCCGGGATCTCGTCGTCGTCGTCAAGGAACAGCACGAGATCACCTCGAGCATGATGCAGTCCAAGATTGCGGGCGGAGCTTTGTCCCTTCTTGTCGAGGTAGTGCACGTGCATCGGAAGATCGGAGAACTCCTCGTAGAGATCGTCTTTCCGCTGCGAGACGTCGGTCTGGTCGACGATGATGATCTCGCCTGGACCAACTGTCTGGGACCTGAGCTGTCCCAGGAGCTTGCGGAGGAACGGGTATCGATCCAGGGTCGGGATCAAGATAGTGACTTTCTTGTCCAGATCCCTTCCGGAAGGCAGGCCGCGCGGCATGGGTAACGCTGTTCCTGCGCTCACCCGAGGCGCCTTTTGTACGGCTCTCCACGCCGATACCGCCGTGGGAAGTGTGACCAATCTCCTAAAGATGGCTCGAAGCATCGCCCATCTGGCCCATCTAGTCCCGTACCTGTGCATAACGAACTGGAGCTGGTCCTCGATCGGAAGCGTGACGGTGGGGGTTGGGGCTTGGTCCGGGAGCAGTTTCGGAAAGTGGCGAGTCACCACACCGAGGCCGAGGCAGCGGTGCCCATACTCGAGTCCTGAACCCTCGAGCGTCCTGAATGCGTTGCTAGGGGGTTCAACCGAGCGCAGCACATCGGAGCGCACAAGGCACGCTCGAAAGCTCACTCGCCACGAGGTGGCTTCGATCTCTGGGTCAGGATCACGGTGCAACATCCACGTCGGTGCAACGGAGTCGAGCAGCTGCGGTTGTCCGGCCAGGCCGAGTGCGAGACCTGCATGCCAGAGATCGCCCCGACGGCCACAAACTCGAGAGACGGTGAGCTCATCTGGTCGGCCGAGCGCCCCGTCCCAGAACAGCCAGGCATCCGACGGCAGATCGGCCGCATCTCGCATCAGGACGGAGACGGCGTTTGGGGTCGGTTCCAGGACATGGACGGTCCCGAGAGACCAGGATGGCGGCGGGTTTGAGGTGCCGAGCCAGGCGAGATGGATCACGTCGGCCGCCACAAGTCGCTCAGAAGGCCGCTTCGCTCGACGCTGAAACCTCATCCTTCGGATCTTCGTGACACACCTCATCGTAAAGACTCCCGAAGGCGCGGATCTGATCCTCGAGACGGAAAAGCGCTTCGACCCTTTGGCGGCCGGCTAGGCCCATCTCTTGTCGGAGCTCGGGGTCGTTGATCAGGATTGCGAGCTTTTCTGCCATCGCGTCCGGATCGCGGCGAGGCACGACGAATCCCGTCACCCCATCGGCGACGTTCTCGGGCAAGCCACCGGCATCACTGACCACCACCGGCAGCCTCATCGCCTGGGCCTCCATTACCGCATTGCAGAAGCCCTCGGAAACAGACCCCTGGACGAGGATGTCGGCATCGTCAAGTTCTTCCACCACCCGCGCCGGAGGGACCGCTCCCACCAGAGTCACGAAATCTTCCAGCCCCAATTGCCGTCGGCAGAACCCGGCGGCATCGAGGAAGTCGCCCTCGCCCACTATTCTCAGGTGGACCGAGAGTCCACTGTCGATAAGCAGTCTGACCGAAGTCATGACGTATTCGTGCCCCTTCGTCCAGTGGAGCCTCGCGACACTCAGAAGGAGGGCCGGACGAGAGCTCGTTCCGATGTCTTCCGGCGGACGGTCGGTGCAACCGAACCTCTCTAGGTCGATAGCGGGAGCGATGAGCGCGTGCTCGATGCGGGGAGGACAGCCACGCTCCCGAGCTCTGGTCCACAGGTCACGACCCAAGAGATGGACGGCATCGGCCTTCGTCCAGATATCTGCGTAGTAGTCGGGCTGATCCAATCCCACGAAGGTAAGGTCATGCCCTCGGAAGCTGACCACAACCTTGCACTTGAGGATCTCGCCGAGGTGCATCCGGTCCACCGCCAGCGCTCCGAACTCAAAATGAATGATCTCGGGTTTCAAGCCAATGAGTTCGGCATCCACATACAGGCGAACGAACGTCCGCCACCGCAGGCTCGGCCAGAACCTCTGAAGGTAGCGGAATGTCCCTCGGGGGTTCAGCATCAAGCAGCGAATGAGCACACCTGGAGCGGCCAGGGCTGCGCGCGATTCCGGTCGTCGAGGGGATGTTTGGATCACGCGTCGACGGAGGCCCCATTCGTCGTGCAAATCGAACCGCGCCCACTCGCTCGTCTCCGAGCGATCGCAAATCACCTTGACGTCATAACCCGCGGCGAGAAGTCTCTCGAACTTGTTGACGATGAACGTTTCCGACAACTTTGGGAATCCCGGGACGACCAGGACGATCTTCATCCAGCCGGTTCCCATCCAGCGAGAACGGAATCGTAGAGCTCGACGAAACGATCCGTCTGCGCGTTCAGTGAGAAGCTCTGTTCGATCCGTGTCCGAGCGGCCTTCCCCAGCAAAAGACGGACTTGGGGGTGCTTGAGCCGTTCCACGGACCTCGCCAGCGCTTCGGGATCTCTTGGAGGAACGAGGTAGCCGTCGATGCCGTCGCGAACGAGGTCTCGCATCCCGCCGGTGTCTGTGACTACGACCGGCAATCCGCAAGCCATGGCTTCGAGGGCTGCATTGGATATTCCTTCGGTCACGCTGGCGAGTATGAATGCGTCGCAATCCCACAGAAGTGCGCGCAGGTCGTTCGGTTGAAGATGACCATGAAGGTGGACGTAGTCCTCGAGTCCCAGGTCTGCGATGGTAAACAGCACGCGCTGACGCTCGGGCCCGTCTCCGATGATATGAAGCTCCGAGCGGATCCCCAAGTCTGTCAAGCGCTTGATTGCCATCAGACAGTACTCGTATCCCTTCTGCCAGACCAGCGAACCGGTCGTTACGAGCTGAAGCGTGGTGTATTCGCGCGCTCGGCTCTCCGGCGGTCTAAAGAACGATGTATCGACGGCCGGCGGGATCACCCAAGTCTTCTCTCGATTGAGCCCGTATTTCTCGGCTTCCTTGGCGATCGCTTCCGAGACGCAGTGCACGGCCGTGGCCATCTGAAAGGACGTCCTGATCCCTAACTCGATCTCTTGGGAGTTCGTCATGGTGATAGGAACGTTTATCTGCGAACCACGACAGCTAATGACAATTGGACGTCGCCAGAGTGGGAAGAGTGATAGGTACTGCACGGCGGTCAGATTCCATTCGAAGTGGATGACGTCTCCTTCGAGGCACAGCAGGGGCAGTTGCGTTCGGAGAGCGACCGATAAGCCTCTCCACCACCCGTGACGGGATTGAGCCGCTCGCAAGAGAGAGAAACTCGACTTCGGCGCTCTCAGAACGCTTTGGGCCGATTGCTTGATGCCTCGTGCCAAAGCAATGGGAATGGGATCGTCCCAACGCCCGAGGCGGATCCACCTGATGTTGCTCCAACGTCTGGTTCTTGCCTGCCGGCTCGACGTGACGACGGAGACCTCCACGCCGCGGTTAACTAGGCTGGCCAATCTTCGAGCGATGAAGGTCTCGGGTGGCCACCGCACCCCGATAACGAGGAGTCTGAAGCGACTCCGGAGGGCTTTCGATTTATCTTCCCAGATCAGAGCCGATGGATCTCCTAGAGGTTGGTTGGTGCGCTCAGATCGGGCTTTCATCGCTCGTGATTCCGGCGAGCGTGCTCACGTAGAAGCGCTTTGGGCCACTGCTATCGTGTGCAGTCCGAGACCATGCTTGAGGTATCTCCCCTCGTACAGCCGCTCAAGGTGAAGCCTTCTCAGCGAGCCTCTCAATCGACGCGAGTTTGCGAGCGTGCGCCATGCGCCTCTTCCGACCCAGGGAATGAGCGTCTGAACGCTAACGATGTCAAACTCAGCCTGCCTCAGCAGAGACTTGAGCTCTCTTCGAGTTAACCATTTCTCGATTGGTTGATCTGACCAAGCCTGTCGCTGGGCTTGGGGCATGGAATTGAAGGTGCGCGCGTTCGGTGTTGTAAGGATCAGGTAACCCCCAGGCTTGAGGAGCGACAGGGCGATCCGAAGGTACTTTGTCTGATCGTCGATATGTTCAATGACCTCCTGACTGACCACGATGTCGAAGGAGGCCCGAGGATGATCCCAGTTCAGGATGTCGGCATGTTCGAACGACACCCATGGGTACCGTCCTGCTGCCTCGACTAGCGCGGCGTCAGACAGGTCCACCCCGTGGGTAGCTCCGAAGTGCCCGAGGATCGACGGCAGCCAGCCCTCGCCACAGCCTAGATCGACTATCGCAGGCTCGGAGATGTTGGTGCGAGCGACTGCGTCAAGGATTGCGATAGTTCGGAGAAGCTTGAGCCTGTTTAGGCTGCGTTCTTGATTTGACCACCGATCATTGTAGAAGCGTCTTTGATGCTCGATGCCTGGCGACTGGAATTCATCCGACCGGTTCATTCGGACGTTGCCCTGGATGGTGAGAGAGTCGGGTGATCATCCGACCTTTTGGTTGACTCGTGAGCCTCCCAGCTGCAATCGATGAGGATCACTCCTCGGCGAGCCTGGATCAGGGCCTCGGATTCCAGTAGTCCCTGGGAAACGAGATTGATCTTGATTCCTTCCTCGAGATTATCGACCCGTTTCCCTCCCCTCGAGGCGAACCAAGGGTAGATCAGGTACGTCCCCGGATACAGAGGCAGCCCTGGAACGGAGATGGTAAGGGTAACGACCTGGTTGTTTAGGTAAGGCCCGAAGCTTAGTCCCTGTGAGTCACTGCGAACATTGAGTATCCGGTTGCCATCCAGAGACGTGAGTTCGAAACCTGCGACCAGCTGTGAGATGCGGTCCCGTAGTTCGATCATCATCTGGACCTTGAAGGGTTCCCCGATCCCGAAGCTAACAGTTCCCCCATCAGCGCCGCGGAGGCGTACCTGTACGATCTTTCCCTCGCCTGTGCCCGACCGTTGTGAGGATGCGCTGGTGTCAATCACGTCCTGACCATCGTCGATCGATCGAGTGTAGAGATTGATAGCTGCGTTTGTGTCGCCGTCGTAGGTGAGCCGTCCGCTCAAGAGTACTAGAACCCGATCGCATAACTGGCTCACAGCAGGCATGGCGTGACTGACGAACAAGACCGTCCGACCTTCACCCGCTACCTCGGTCATCTTGCCCATGCACTTTCTTTGGAAGGACAAATCGCCAACAGCAAGCACTTCGTCTACAAGGAGAATTTCCGGTTCGAGATGCGCCGCGACGGAGAAGGCCAGCCGCATCTGCATCCCGCTTGAGAAGCGTTTGACCGGCGTGTCGACGAACCTCTCGACCTCCGCGAACGAAACGATCTCATCAAACCGGCGCTCGATCTGGAGCCGCCTCATGCCCAGGATGGCTCCGTTCAAATAAATGTTCTCTCGACCCGTGAGTTCTGGATGGAAGCCTGTACCCACCTCCAGCAGGGAGCCAACGCGTCCCCGGATCTCTGCCCATCCCGAGGTCGGTTCGGTTATGCGGGACAGGATCTTCAGCAGTGTGCTCTTGCCCGACCCGTTGGGCCCGATGATGCCTAGAACTTCCCCGTGCCCGACCTCGAAGGAGATGTCCTTTAGGGCCCAGATGATTGGCTTGGAGCGCGCGGAGCGGGTCCCGGTCAGCTTCGTTCTGATGTTACGGGCTGAAGCTCCGGGTGAGTTGGCTAGGGACTCTCTCAGCGTTCGGTACCGCTGTTTCTGTAGGCCGATGCGGTACCGCTTGCTGATCTTGTTGACGGAAATGGCGGTGTTATTCACCACTCAAACCACGTCTGCAAACGATCGCTCCATTCGCCGGAAATAGAAGGCACCAGAGGCGAGAATGCCCAGAGCCACCAGCGCAGATACGGCAATCATGGAGCCCGGCGCCGTGTCGGTTCCGAGCAGAGCCCACCTAAAAGACTCGACAACCCCGGCCATCGGATTAATGCCGAGCAGCGTTCGCCATGGTTCCTCGAGGAGGCTACTCGGGTAAGCGACCGGAGTCAGGAACAACCACAGTTGGACGAGGAATGGCAACGTGTAGCGCACGTCTCTATAGGTAACGTTGAGCGCGGACAGCCAAAATCCCACGCCTAGGGAAGTAACGAATGCAAGCAGGAAGAACAGCGGCAGCCAGAGGATCGCCCAGCTCGGGGCGATACCGTAGTAGATCATCATCGCCACCAGTACCAAGAAAGCAAGAGCAAAGTCGACGGCGACAGAAAGTACGCTGGCTATGGGCATGGCCAGGCGGGGGAAGTAGACTTTGGTAACCAGGCTTGAGTTCTGAACGAGGCTGTTGGACGAGAGGTTAAGTCCGCTTGCGAAGAACGTCCAGGGAACCAACGCGGTGTAACTAAAAATCGGGTAGGGGACATCGTCGGAGGGCACACCCGCCAGCTTGCCGAAGAAGAGGCTGAAGACCACCATCGTCAGCAAGGGTTGGATGATTGCCCACGAGGCTCCCAATGCAGTCTGCTTGTAGCGAACCTTGATGTCTCTCCAGGTGAGGAAGTAAAGGAGCTCGCGGTACTCCCAGAGTTCAGACAGACGCAGGGAAATCCATCCCCGCGACGGTTCAATCCGAACGGTCGGCGCACCCTCCAGGATATTGCTCAAGTGAGATCGCTCGTGACGAAAACCTTCATGACTTCCTAGAGTCTCGCAACGTCGCCGTTGAGACCCTTGAAGGCGTTGCAGCAGTCGAAGATGAACGGAGCTTCTCGATGGATCAACCCCCAGTCGACGTCGATCTGTGGGATGAGGGCCACGACCAGGTCCTGCTTCGCAAGCAGCTTGGCGCCCAGGGGCAGCGACTCGAGCGCCTTGTCGCCGATCGTCAGGGTGGGAACCAAGGGGTCATGGAACGCTACCTGGGCGCCACGTTGCGCGAGCAGCGACAGCACCTTCAGGGAGGGGGCGCCGCGCGTATCTGAGGTGCCGCCCTTGTACGCGGCCCCGATGCCGAGGATGCGCGCCCCACGGAGGGCCTTGCCGCGTTCGTTCAACAGCAGCGAGGCGCGCTCGACGACGTATTTGGGCATCTCCGCATTGATCGATTGAGCCAATTCGATGAAGCGGATCTCATGTGAGTGGTCTCTGCGGACACGCCACGAAAGATAGGAGGGATCGAGCGGGATGCAGTGCCCGCCCCAGCCCGGGCCGGGCCAGAAGGGCATGTACCCGAACGGCTTCGTGGCGGCCGCTTCGATTGCCTCCCAGATGTCGACGTCCCACTCGTTGGCGTACTGGGCGAGCTCGTTCACGAGCCCTATGTTGACGTGCCGGAAGGTGTTCTCGATCAGCTTGGTCATCTCTGCCTCGCGGGTGCCCGAGACCGTGACCACCTTGGGAACGACTTGCATGTAGAGGGTCGCGGCCGCGCGCGTGGAGACGTCGTTGATGCCGCCGATCACTTTGGGGATGTCGCCGAAGGCGAAGCGTTCGTTACCCGGGTCGATCCGCTCCGGCGAGTAGGCGAGCAGGAAGTCGTGGCCCGCCCTCAATCCGCTCGCCTCGAGCAGCGGCGCCAGGACCTCCTCGGTTGTGCCCGGATATGTGGTGCTCTCGAGGATGACGAGCGTGTCGCCGGTGATGACCTTTGCCAGCGACCGTCCGGCCGCTTCGATCGAAGAGACATCGGGGATTCCATCGGACAGGGGCGTGGGCACGGAGACGACGATGGCGTCGGCTTTCGCCAGCCCCCGGTAGGAGGTGCTGGCCCTCAGACGGTGGGCCGCCTTCAGCCGTGAGATGTCGGCGTCGTCGATGTCCCGGATGTGCGAGCGCCCCCCCTCGACCGGAGCCACGCGCTCGCGATCGTTATCGACCCCTAGCACCCTGAAGCCGGCATCCGCGAAGGAGGTCGCAACCGGTAGACCCACGTACCCCAGACCGACCACGCCCACCACGGCTTCGCGCGACTCGAGACGAGCGATCAGCGCGTTCCACTTCTTCATATCGCCTTGGTGATCGGTCATCCCATGCCTTTGCCTAAGGAAGCTCGCTGCGGACGCTCTCTTTCGCCCACACCTCGCCCTTAAGGGTACGGGCGGTGACCGAGCTCGGCGGGGAGCCCGCTCTGGCTTCCATTACTTACCAAGAAACGGCCGACCCGACAAGGATCTTCTGGGCTCGGAGATCCCGACGGTTCGACGAAGCAGTGCCCACGCCCCCAGCGCTGCTGCTGCGCCCAACGCGTTCGCTACTGCGTCGAGCACGTCCGGTTGGCGGGGAGGAGCGAAGGCTTGCGCAAGCTCCATCCCGACCCCGAAGACCACAGCCGCGGCGGCAACGATCCAGGCCGCCCGCGGGAAGGGCCCCCGCCCTCGGATCGGGCTCCACACCGCCGCCAGCAGGAGCAGAAACGTGAGCGGGAGGTAGGAGAGCGAGTGATAGAGCTCCTCGGGGAGGCCGAGGACCCGCGCCGGCGCCGGTGTGAGGGACTCAAAGGCCATCGCCGCGAGCGTGGCGACGGCGGTTCCCCACAGGACGAAGTCGGCCGGCCTCACGTTGGATCTCTGCATCGGCCCAGCTTAGGGGCACGAGGAGGCGGACTCCGACGCATCCGCGGCGGGCGTCTCGCCGCCGCCGGACGAGGGCCGGCCCGCGAGCCGGGCGCGCGGTGAATCCCCCGAAGTAGGTGGGCCGGATCCCCAGTTTTTGGTAGAGTCGGATGAAGGCTCGGTCGAGAGACTCGGATCGGAATCGTAGGTCATCTGGACGAGGGACGCGGGCGGACCCGTTCTCGAAGGAGGGGATTGCATTGCGCAGGATGGTCATTGCATTCATGGCGGTGGTGGTGGGGTTTGCGCTGGCGGCCCCGGCCACCGGGCAGACGACCGTAGGCTGTTCGGACGGCAGCGACGACAAGGTCTCAGGTCAGACCTACGTCCGGCATGACGGGGGGACCGATCGGGGCATTCAGCACTGCAACGACGACGCCACCAACCCGGCCCCCGACGATGTTCTCGACGACGGAGACGCCGACTCCAACGACGGCGGCAGTCGCAGGCAGGGCAACGAGCCCTTCAGTGTCATCGACCCAACCGACCCCG
>JACDBF010000078.1 GCA_013695055.1 Actinomycetota bacterium | reverse complement strand
ACCGGCAAGAGCGTGGCCAGCGAGGTGTTCAAAGACCTCATGAAAACCTGATTCATGGCGAGGTTGGCCGAGTCCTGGTAGGTCATCCGGCCCGTCGCCGCGTACTGACTGGTGTTCTCCTCCACTTTGTCGAAGACCACGACGGTGTCGTACAGCGAGTATCCGAGGATGGTGAGGATCGCGATGATGCTGGAGGGGGTTACCTCGAAACCTACGAGCGAGTAGACGCCGGCCGTGATCAACAGATCATGCACCAGCGCGAGCATCGCCCCGACCGCCATCTTCCATTCGAATCGCCACGCGATGAAAAGCGTGACCACCACCAGAAACACGATGAGAGCACGGACGGCCTTGCGCGTGATCTCGGCTCCCCATTTGCTGCCGATGCTCTGGCTGTCGGTGTCGGCAAGGGGCACGCCGACCGCGTCGGCCACCGCCCGAACCACGCGCGCCTGCTCCTGCGGGTCGGCGACTTCCTTGGTCTGGACGATGACGGTTCGTGGGGTTTCGTCGGTGAGCTGTATCTGAGCGTCCCCTGCTCCCAGGGGCTCGATCGCCTCCGTTATCGAAGACGTCACTTCGCCATCCCCGGCCCCACCCAGAGGGCCATCCTCGGCAATGGGTGCCTGGATCTGGACCCCGCCCTGGAACTCGATGCCGTAGTTCAGCCGGCGCGTGAACAGCGACGCCAAGCAGATCAAAAGGACTATGCCCGAGATCGCGAACCACACATTGCGCCGGCCGATGAAGTCAATCTTGGTCTCGCCTCTGTAGAGGCGGCCGAGCACCCCGCCGCTCATGGTCCCGCTCCGAGGGCGTGGCGGATCCCTATGAAGCGGCCCGTCGAGAACGTCCGGGTGCCGGCGAGCAGATGGACCGCCGAGCGGGTGAAGAAGTACGCGATCAGGACATCGATCGCCGTGGCGAGCCCAAGCGTGAGGGCAAAGCCCCTGACCGAACCGACCGCTAGAACGAACAGGATCACCGCCGCCGACGCGGTCACCGCATCGGCGACCAGGATCGTCCGGAACGCGCGCGTCATGCCGCGCTCGACCGCGGCCCTGATCGACTTGCCGGAATGAACCTCGTCCTTCAGACGCTCAAACGCCACGATGTACGAGTCGGCGGTGATCCCGATGGAGACGATCACTCCGGCGATGCCGGCCAGGGTGAGAGACAAACCTGCGGATTGCCCGAGCACGGCCATGATCGTGTACATCGTGGCGGCAAAGACGATGAGGCCGAGCCACACGACGAAGCCGAGCCCCCGGTAGTAGACGAGCATGTAGACGATGACGAGGGCGAGGCCGATAAATCCGGCCTTCAGGCCGGCATCGAGCGAGTCGCGGCCGAGCGTCGGAGAGACCTTGACGACCTCCGATTGATCGAGGGTGATGGGCAGCGCTCCCGTCTTGAGGACCAGAGCCAGATCCTTGGCTTCGTCCTCGCTGCCGGCGTCGATGCTGGTCTGCCCGCCGGTTATGCCCTGCTTGCAGACGACTCCCCCGCCGGCTCCGGCAGTGGCCGGATCCTGCATACCGGCAGCGCTCTCGACTTTGCCGTCCAGCGCAATTGCGACCTGGCTCTTTATTTGCTCACCGTCGTCACGCAGGCAGGCGAGTCGCGACGTGAAGTCCGCCCACTCGGCGGCGCCGTCGGAATCCATGTCGAGCGACACCGACCACTGCTGCGACGTGGGGTCGACGACGGCCTGGGCCTCGGTGATCACCTCGCCCGTCAGCACCGCCGGCTCGAGCCTGTAGAGCACGCCCTGCTCACCGTCCTGTGCGGACGGATAGACGACCTCTTGATCGTTCGCTGCGTCGCCCGCTTCCTTGGTCACCTTCGGCAGCTTCTTTTTAGGAGTGCCGGGAGCAAACTGCTCGATCACTTGGCGAAACGTCAGCTGCGCGGTGGTGCCGATGAGCGCGCGGGCGCGCTGCTCGTTCTTGATGCCGGGAAGCTGAATCAGGATGTTGTCGGCGCCGGCCACCGTCACCTCCGGTTCGGCGACCCCGAGACTATCGATGCGGCTGCGAATGATCTCGACCGTCTTCTCGAGAACGTCCTGGTTAACATCGCCCCTCGCCGTGAGCGTGAAGCTGATTCCCCCCTCGAGATCGAGGCCAAGGCGTGGAGTCGTGCCGGTCGCGATCACCGCCGCGAGGCCCCCGAACACGAGGACCAATACGGCGGCGAGATAGATCTGGTAGCGCTTCTTTCGCATCCTTTCGATCCTTAGAGGAGCTTTGTGCCGTTGATGTCGATCTTGAATCTGCAGTCGAGATACTCGGCCGCTCGCCTGCACATCACCATGCGAGACAAGAAGATCTCGAAGTAGTCCATTACATCGGCCAACTCGTTGTCGATGGTCAACTCGAGCGTCAACGTGCGCACCTCTGAGTCGACCCTCAGAAACGAACGCTCGACCGCATAGTTGACCCGGTCGTGAATATCGAACGTGGCCCGGTCCTTGACGCGCACACGGCTGCGATGGACGTCGGACTTGTCGGCGACGATGAGGGCCGCCCCCACGGCATTGACCGGATGGCCGAACTGCTCCTCGTGGTTTCCGATGGCGGCGAGAACCTGTCCGATCTCCTTGTAGCTCATGCCGAGCTCCTTGAGCAGGTCGTAGGTGATCGCCGACCCGGTCTGTGAGTGGAACGAGCGTGACACGAAGTTGCCCATGTCGTGGAGGTAGCCGGCGATGGCCCCCAACTCTCTGATGCGCTCCTCATATCCCAGACGATCGAGAACGTTGAAGGCGATCCGCGACACCAGACCCGCGTGGCGAAAGCCGTGCTCGGTGTAGCCGATCTCGCCCATGAAACGATCGGCGAGGGCGATGAAGGTCTGCACGCCCTCGTGATCCTGGACTTGTGCGAGCGTCACCGACGACTCCGCGCCCGGTGGCTCGGGTGCCGGCTCGACCGGGCGGGCCTCTTTGGGCGACCGGCCGAGCTCCTCGACTCGCTGCGCCCGAGCCGCGCTCTTGGCGGGCGTCATGCCCGCTCTTCCTCCTCTAAGACCTCGTCCTCGTCCTCGTCCTGCAGGTCCTCTTGCACGACGCGCGCCACCGCGGTCTTCACCAGGCGAAGCGTGGTCCCGGCTCCCACCTGCAGCTCGAGATCTTCGTCGCCGAGCGAGCTGATCGTTCCATACAGCCCGCCGATCGTGACGATCTCGTCGCCGACATCGAGGCTGTCTATCAACGCCTTGTGCTGGGATACCCGGCGCCTTTGGGGCCGGATGAGCATGAAGTAGAAGATGGCCATGAGCAATACGAGGAAGATGAGGCTGGAGGCTGATCCGTCCATGACTTGGTCACGTCCTTACTTTGTGGGGTCTTCGTCCGCGCCACCGATCCACGCGAACGAGAGCCGCTTCGGGCGGCTCCCTGGGCAGCGATTCTACCTCCGACTCCTTCTAATGGAGGGTTACTGATCGAAGAGGCTGGCCGCCTTGCGGGCCTCGGGAAGAGGGGCCCCCAGATGCTCGAAGGCGGCGAGCGTCGCCACCCGGCCCCGGGGCGTGCGTCTCAAGAAACCGATCTGCAGGAGAAAGGGCTCGTAAACATCCTCGATGGTGTCGGGCTCCTCGCCCACGGCGACGGCTAGAGTCGAAAGGCCCGCCGGCCCGCCTCCGAAGCGGCGCACCAGCGCATCCAGGATGGCGGCATCGACCTTGTCCAGCCCCCGCTCGTCCACTCGAAAGACTGCGAGGGCGCGGCGTGCGACATCCTCGTCGACGGCGCCCGAGGCGCGCACCTGCGCGTAGTCCCTCACCCGCCGCAGCAGGCGATTGGCGATGCGAGGCGTGCCTCGCGCCCGGCGCGCGATCGTGCGCGCGCCGGCTTCGTCGAGCTCGATCCCCAGGATTCGCGCGGAGCGCCGCACGATCAGCTCGAGGTCATCCGGCGGATACAGATCCAAACGCTCGATCAGCTCGAAACGGCTGCGGAGGGGGCCGGTTATCAGCCCGGCCCGAGTGGTTGCCCCGACGAGCGTGAACCGGGGGAGGTCCAGGCGGATCGTGTGCGCGCTGGGCCCTTTGCCGATGACGAGGTCGAGCTGGAAGTCCTCCATGGCAGGATAGAGCACCTCTTCGACCACCCGCGGGAGCCGGTGCGTCTCGTCGATGAACAAGACGTCGGAGTCTTCGAGGTTCGTCAGAATCGCGGCGAGGTCGCCGGCCCTCTCGAGGGCTGGGCCGGACGTCTGCCGGATGCTCGCGCCCATCTGGTGGGCGACGACGTGGGCCAGCGTTGTCTTGCCGAGACCCGGGGGGCCGCACAGAAGGAGATGCCCGGTCGGTTCGGAGCGCTCGAGCGCGGCCTCAAGCACGATGCCAAGATGCTCTTTGAGCTCGGGTTGACCGACGAACTCGTCGAGCGTCTTGGGGCGCAGAGAGCTTTCTGCCTGGTGCTCCTCGGGATCTGCGGCGATCGCCAGGACCTCGTCGGTCATCCCAGCACTCGCAATGCGGCCTTCACGACATCCTCCACGCGGTCGTCCTCGGAGAACGCCGTCTCGCCGAGCGCGGCCCGCACCTCCCCGGGTGAATAGCCGAGGTTCTCGAGGGCCGAACGGGCTCGGGCGAGGCCGAGGTTGCCCTCGCCCACGACCTCGAGATCGGGCAGCGCCATCTTCTCCTTCAGCTCGAGCAAGATCCGCCGCGCGCTCTTCTGGCCTATGCCCGGCACCGAGGACAGCTCGTCGACGTCTCCTGCCACCAGCGCGCGCCGGAGCCGGTCGGGGCTCAGGGCCGAGCACACCTGCAAGGCGACTTTGGGACCGATGCCCGCAACCGAGATCAGGCCTTCGAAGCACCGCTGCTCGGCCTCGGTGGAAAAGCCGTAGAGCATGAGCGCGTCCTCGCGCACATGCATGTGCGTCCACAAGCGAAAACGTTCGCCGTCCGGCCCCAGCCGAGCCAGGGTGAACGCCGAGCACGAGAGGCGATAGCCCACGCCTCCGGCTTCGAGAAAGCAGCCGTCGGCCGTCCTGCCTGCCACGACTCCCTCGAGAAAGCCGATCATCGCGCGCCACCTCTGTGGGCGGTCGCGAGAGCGCGCGCGAGGCCGCTTCGGTTCGTGTGACAGATCGCCAGGGCACAGGCGTCGGCCGCGTCGGCCGGCTTCGGAAGAGACGGCAGGTCGAGCACGGCCGCAACCATCGACTGCACCTGGTGCTTGGTGGCGTTGCCCACTCCCACCACCGACTGCTTGACCTCCAGCGGCGTGTAGTCGGTCACTTCGAGGCCGGCTTCGGCAAGAGCGAGCATGACGATCCCAGAGGCCTGGCCTACGGCCATGGCGGTCCTAACATTGGAGTTGAAAAAGAGCCTTTCGACGGCGGCGGCCTCGGGCCGGGCTTCGGCGATCAGACTGCGCAGAGCGGACGCCAGCATGCCCAGGCGCTCAGCCTGAGCGGCGCCGGAGGGGGTGCGAATGACGCCCATGGCCACGCCGACGAGCTTGGGCCCGCGCCGTTCGACCACCCCATAGCCGGTGGTCGCCAGTCCGGGGTCGATCCCTATGACTCGCATCAAGACTTCCTCACTCTGTGCTCCGCACTAGCGAACGCTTGTTCGCTCACCTTAGCGGAGGCCTCGGACCTGGGCGCGGGTTTGGCCGCGGCGATCCGTCATCGAGTGCGACGTCGGCGATGGCTTCTTAGGTCTCTCCTCGCGAGGCGGGTCGATGGGCCGACACGTGGTGGGGGGCGCAGGGCTCGGCATCGCCATCGGGGCCGGGCTGCGCTGGCTCTTGAGCTCGCCCCGCCGCTAAGCGATGGCCGTCAGGACCTCGTCGGGGATGTCGAAGTTCGCGTAGACATCTTGAATGTCGTCGAGCTCTTCGAGCGCGTCGACAAGGCCCAGCACTCGCTTCGCGGTTGATGTCTCCAGGAGAACGGTGCTCTTGGGAACCCGGCTGAGGTCGCCGGACTCGATCTCTACGCCCTCGGCCTCGAGAGCCTGCTGGACTGCCTTGAGCGCGGCGGGAGGCGTGATCACCTCGATCGACTCATCGGACACGCGCAGATCCTCGGCCCCCGCGTCCGCCGCGATCAGAAAGATGTCGTCTTCCGACGCGGACGCCCGCGGAACGATGACGATGCCCTTGGCCTCGAACAGGAACGACACCGAGCCCGGCTCTGCCAGCTTGCCGCCCTTTCCGTTGAAGGTGCTGCGCACGTCTTGGGCAGTGCGGTTGCGATTGGTGGTGAGACAGTGCACGAGTATCGCGATTCCTCCAGGACCGTAGCCTTCGTAGAAGACCTCCTCATAAGTCTCACCCTGCAGCTCGCCGGTGCCGCGCTTGATCGCGCGTTGAATATTGTCGTTGGGAACCGAGCTCTCTTTAGCCTTTTGCACAGAGGTCGCAAGAGTGGGATTCGCGTCGATGTTGCCGCCTCCCTCGCGCGCTGCCACCTCCACGAATCGCAGCAGCTTGCCCCAGAGCTTGGAGCGTTGCGAGTCGGCCGCGCCCTTCTTGCGCTTGATCGTCGACCACTTCGAATGACCCGACATCTAATGACTCGCCATGTCCACGAACAACTCGTGTACGCGCGGATCGCCCGACATCTCAGGATGAAAGCTGGACGCAAGCATGTGTTCCTGCCGCACCAGGACGGGCCGCCCGTCGCAGCGCGCAAGAACCTCGACTCCTGTGCCCACGCTCTCGACGGCCGGGGCCCGAATGAACACGGCCCGCAGCGATCGGTCGAAACCCTCGACGTCGATGTCCGCCTCGAAGGAATCTATCTGGCGCCCGTAGGCGTTGCGCGTGACGACGATGTCCATGAGCCCGAGCCGGCTGCGCGCGTCCTCGTCACCGGTGACGGTGGCGGCCATGAGGATCATTCCTGCGCATGTTCCATAGAGGGGAAGCCCCGCGGCAACAGCTTGCCCCAACGGCTCGAGAAGCTCGAAACGATGCAGCAGCTTGCCTATGGTCGTGGACTCGCCCCCCGGAATGATCAATCCATCGATCGACGAGATCTGCTCCGGCCGCTTTACGACCATCGGAGCCGCCCCGGCGACCTCGCAAGATCGCAGGTGCTCGCGCACGTCCCCCTGCAATCCCAGCACGCCGATTTTCACCCGGCGCCTACCACCCTCTGATTGCGAGCCGTTCCGAATCGGCCATCTCCGAGACGTTGATGCCGACCATGGGCTCTCCCAACGAGCGCGACACCTTGGCGATGATGTCGGGGTCATTGTGGAAGGTCGTGGCTTCGACGATGGCGCTTGCCCTGCGCGCCGGGTCGCCCGACTTGAAGATGCCCGAGCCCACGAA
>JACDBF010000048.1 GCA_013695055.1 Actinomycetota bacterium | reverse complement strand
CGACATTGCAAGGAAGATGGACCGCGACTTGTAGCTCAGAGCCCACGGGCCTCTCGCTCGCCGGCGCCGCCCACGCCCCAATGATCAGGTACTGACGCTCGTTGCCGCCGTCCGCTCCCAGCTTTCCTCCGACGTGCATCTCCGTGATGATCGAGAATCCCTCACCGCGAAGGGCGAGGCGGGTCCGCAGGATAGCTTCCTCATAGCCTTCGGGCACCTCTATCGCATAGCCGTAGTCGCTCATCTAACCGAGCCTTTTCCTAGTCCGAGTGTCTGACGGCGAGGGCCCACGGTAACGCTTTCGGCCCCCAAGTCCCTTAGGCTCGCTTGACTTCTACCCTGTGGAGCTCTGGCCCCTTGCCCATCGCCATACCGAATGTCTCAGAGGGTCGGGATCAAGAGATTCTGGGTCGCTTTGGAGATGCGATCGAAAAGAGCGGGGCACGCGTGTTGGACATCCATTCCGACGCGGTCCACAACCGAAGCGTCTTTACGGTTGCGGGGCCGGCACAAGTGTTGCCGCCGGCGATGTCATCACTTGCCCTCGAGACCAGCTCGATCGATCTGGAGGCACACAGAGGGGCGCACCCCCGCCTCGGGGGCTTGGATGTTTGCCCCATCGTTGCGTATGAGGTTTCCGTTGCCGATGCCGTCGACATCGCCTTTGCGACGGGGCGGAGCATCGCCGGCCGCGCCCGGTTGCCGGTCTACTTCTATGGTTACGCCGCCCGGCGCCGGGAAACCAAAGAGTTGCCCGATCTGCGACGAGGAGGTCTGACAGAGCTGATCCTCAAAGAGGAGCGAGGGCTGCATCCTGACCTCGGCCCTGGAAAAATCGATCGCCGTCGCGGTGTTGTGTGCGTGGGGGCGCGCGGCCCGCTCATTGCCTTCAACGTGTGGCTGCGCAGCGACTATGAAACGGCGGTCGCAATAGCGGGGCGGGTTCGCTCCTCGGGAGGCGGGTCTCCGGGAGTACGAGCAATAGGCATCGCCATGAGCAAAGCCACATCTCAGATCTCCATGAATCTCATCGATCCGCAACGCACGGGCATAGATCGCGCCTTCGAGGACGTGCGCTCGGTCAGCCGCACCTTCGGCGTCCCGATAGAAGGCGCCGAAATCGTCGGACTGGTTCCAACGGTCCACCTGCCTAACCCAGACGCGCAAGCGGCCCGGCTTTTGATCCAGCCGGGCCGCTCCCTCGAAGAGGCTCTCGCCGGCTAGCTCCGAGCGCGGGTGCGTGCGCCCTTACGCCCTGCTGCCTTACGAGCTGCGGTCTTGCGGGTTCTCGCTGCGGCGCCCTTACGACCCGCTGCTTTGCGGGCCGCGCTCTTGCGAGCCGGAGACTTACGAGCAGTGGACTTCCTGCCCGTTGTCTTCTTGCGGCCTGGGGACTTGCGCGCCGTCGTCTTTCTGCGGCCGTTGCGCGCCGTGGTCTTCTTCCGACCGGTGGTCTTGCGCGCGGTGGCCTTCCTGCGGCCGTTGCGCGCCGTGGTCTTCTTCCGACCGGTGGTCTTCTTGCGGCCCGTCGACTTACGAGCTCTGGTCGCAGCCGCCTTTCGTCCTGCGGACTTGCGCACCGCGGTCTTGCGGGCTCTGGTCGCAGCTCCTTTGCGAGCTGCAGCCTTCCCGGTCGTCGCCTTTCTACGACCGTTCGTCTTCTTTGCTGCCAACCTCAGCACCTCCTTGTCGTCCTATCGCCAACTTCATGCTGCCCGGTACATGCATCACCTGCACGCATGGACGCGCACGCGACGTGTAATTAAGGCACGAAGTTGCACAAAGGTGCAAGCATTGATTTTCCACTAGGAAAAAGATTCCTCGAATGAGGTCAATCGCATCTGGACGCGCGCTCCGCCGTTACGACGCGGTCCGCAGTCTTCGCAACGTCCGTTCCTTCCGCAAGCGCCGACGCTCACGCTCCGATGTGCCACCCCAAATTCCGAACTGTTCTTTGTTGTTGAGCGCGTACTCGAGACACTGCGCGCGCACATCACACCCATCGCAAACCGCGCGCGCCGCCTTCGATGAACCTCCGCGCTCCGGGAAAAAAATCTCCGGATCGGCTTCCGCACAGCGCGCTTTGCCCTGCCATTCGACGGGCTGGAGCAGCCTGGTCGTGATCCTCTGCATTCCCCGGACCTTCCTGATCGGCATCCCTTGCGCCGGACCCGAATGTCCTCCCCCGCGAGAGTCGCTGAGCCCGAATCACACTTTCGTAATTCTAAGGATGTAATTCAGGACGCGCAACCCCCGTGACCAGCCACTTTGGGAAATCGTTCCGGAAAGAAGGGGCCTAGATCGTGCCTGAGGAAAGCAGCGCGAGGGTTACGCGCACGAGATCTCCGGCCCCTATGGGCTTGCAACCGATCGCAGTCGCACCAGCCTGCTTCGCCAACCACTCGTCCTGCTTGCGCTCCACCAGCAACAGCACCGGGAGATCTGCGAGTGCTGAGGTTGCTCTCACGTCTCGGATGAGACCGAAACCGCCGGCGCTTCCCGTCTGGAGGTCAACAATTGCGACCGACGGTTTGTGATCTTGGATCGCCTCGAGTGCTTGGCGGGCGTCGAGCGCGAACACCACTCGCGTCCCATGGGAGAAGCCGAATCGAGCCGCCTCTCGAACGATCGGATCATCCGTCACCACCAGGACCTCCGCCCCCGTGCTTTCCGAATGGTCGATCCCCACCGGGAGTGTCAGGCCCTCGGAGTGGATGATTCATGTACGTCGTGCGCCCGCACTTGGGTGGCCAGAGTCGAGAGGACGCCTTCGATGTCGATCTGGAAGCCCGTCTCCATCGCCTGCAGGCGTCCTAGTGCGTGCACGGCACGCGCTGCCGCCACCTCTGCGTCGTGAACTGCTTCCATGAGCACGGAGGCATAGTGGCGGGCGAAGCGGGCGCCGCAAAAGGGACAACGCCCAGGCGCATCGGAGTCCGATCCGATCTGAGACAACAAGAAAGTGCGGCCACACGTCTCGCAATTGGCTTCGATCTTCATCGCTTCACCTCATCTGGATAGAGGCTCGCATGATAAGGGCTAAATAGAAGAGCTCACAGAGGAGGTGCTATCCGTGTAACGGTTGAGGGCCCAGCTCAAGGCGAGGGCAACAGCAAAGGAAGGCAGAGAGGCAGAAAGCCACGGCCACCGCTCGACTAGCGGAGAGCCAAAGAGCCCGCCAACGGCTCTTAACCACCACGCAGGCCCCGTCGGCGCGATCCAGTGGTAGACGGCAAAACCGGCCACCCACGGAACCAACGCCGCCGCACGCACGCCGCTGCGAGACGAGTAGCGACCGTCGGTCCTCCAGATATCCTCAATCGAAAGACGCCGTGGCGCTAGAAAGTACTCGGCTATGAGAATGCCGAACAGTGGAACGAAAATGGATCCCATGAGGAACAGAAAGGCTTCATAACGATCCATGGTGAGCCACCCCGCGAGGCCCGTGGCGACGGCCGCACAGCCAATGACAAAGACTCGTTGCGATACTCGTGGCCAGATGTTCTGAAGGCTCATGCTCGTTGAATAGATATCGGCGAACGCTTCATCTGTCTCGCCTACGAGAAGCCCCACTAGAAACAAGATCCCGGCTATCGAGCCACCGGCGAGGGCCAGTATCCCCGCCGCGATCCCAGCCGGATCTGGACTTGTCCCGCCTCCGAGCACCAAGATGCATCCAAGTGTGTAGAGCCACACGTTGGCGATCAGATAGCCGAAGAAGGTGCCTCTCGCCGCCGCCTTGGGGCTTGTAGCAAACCTCGTGTAATCCGCGACAAGCGGCAACCACGAGACCGGCATCGCTATGACAAGGTCGAGAGCCGGACCAAAGGTCGGCCAGCCGCCGGCCCCCGGGGCGCGGATGGCCTCCATCAGGCCCCCCCTGCTCAGGGCCAGAACCGAAACGACGGCGCAAATGCCCGCCACCGCCCACGCGCCGAACCGCTTCATCCAGATGCGAGTCACGCCGATTGGCCCCCACAACGCAAGCCATGAGCACACTACGGCAGCTATGGCGAGCCATAGCCAGCGCGCAGAGAACCCGAAGATCCTTAGTGAGACGAGATCAGCAACATAGGACATTGCCCACAGCTCGACCCCCGTCCAGCCGATGAGCTGAAGGGCGTTCAGGCCACTCGGTATCCACGAGCCGCGCACGCCGAGGATGGGACGGAACAAAACCATCGTAGGTACCCCGTGAGCCGCCCCCGCCCGCGCTCCCAGCGCCAGAAGGCTCACTCCGATGATCGATCCGATCGCGATCGCGAGGACCGCCGCGCCGAAACCGAGCGCCGGAACCAACAGCGCGCCCGTCACGAGCACCAATAACCCGATGCCTAGATCGCCCCACAGGAGGGCAAGATCGAATCCGGACAACACTTGCTTTTCGACCGGAACCGGGTCTATGCCCCACTCCGGCAGCGCGTCCTCGCGCTCCAAGACTTTCAAGGCGCCTCCCTCCGCAGGTCCAAGCCTGATCAGGTTCGTGGGGTCGCCTTCATGGCCTCTCAGCTCCACCTAGATGGTGAAGCTCCCCCGCGCTCGTCTCTCAGAGCTTACCGCGGCGGAGGCCGGGGCTGCCGATGCTGCTCTAGAGCTCGGCGCGCACGATATCAACGGCATTCTTGACGTTTGCCAGCTTGGCTTGGGCTTCCTCAACCGTACGAGTCTTGAGGCCGCAGTCGGGATCGACGAATACCTTGTCAGGGGAAAAGTACTTGAGGGCCCTTCTCAATCCATTGACTATCTCGTCGACCGGCTCGAGGCCGTGGGAGTGAACGTCAACGACTCCCAGCCCCACGAACTTCGTGAAGGGGTGCTCGGAAAATTCGTCCAGTAGTGAGTAGTCCGAGTTGGCAAACTCGAGATCGATCTGATCCACGGGGATCTCGAGCATCTTCGGATAGGCGTTGTGAAAGTCCCCATAGCAAATGTGAGTGATCGTATGGGCGCTCAGCGGGTCGGTGACGATCTTCATCGACTCGATGACGAGATCCAGCTCGTCCATTCGAGTCGATGCCGCCGGCTCGTCGATCTGAATGAATCTTGCGCCGGCCTTCTCGAGATCGAGGGCTTCATCGCGTACGACGCGCGCAAGAT
>JACDBF010000021.1 GCA_013695055.1 Actinomycetota bacterium | reverse complement strand
CCAAGGCCAGGATCAAGTGGGTCACGTCTTCGTTTTCGAGCTCGAGGTCGAAACCCATTTCGGGGACCGTGAATCGCTCGAACGGGCCGTCGAGGTCGCCGAGCAGGAAGCTCTGGCCCGTGGGCCGGTCTCTGAGCGAGCCGCTGTCGAAAAGCCCGACCCCCGGTCGGTCACGACGGGACGTCTTCCCATCAAACGAGTCAACCTCTCGTCCACCTCCCACCGGTCTCGGGCGGAGGTGACTCTCGGCGACGAGGCTACCGAGGGGGTGGGGAAGGCCGAGGGCGACAAGACCCAGCATGGCCTGCGGATTCTCGCCGAGGCGACGCTGGAGGCGGCCGGCCGGCTGGCGGGCGGCCTCCCCTTGTCGGTGCATGGGGCTTCGCTCGTGAGCGCCTTCGGCCGGGAGGCGATCCTCGTGCTGGTCGAGACCGACGGAGCGCTCGAGAGCCTGGGGGCGGCGCTGGTCAGAGACAGCCCCCTTCCGGAGGTCGCCGTGAGGGCGACCCTCGACGGTATCAACCGCAGGCTCGCTCTTCCCTGAGCCGAGCAGCTTCGGTGCCCGAGGGGGTGGCGGCGAGGTCCGGCTTCTGCTAGCCTAAGAGTGCTATAGGAGTGCATCCTGAAATGCACGCGCCTCTCCCCGGTAGCTCTCGACGGGCTCGGTAGGCGTCTGAAGCGGTGCCTCCTTCGCCCTACTTTGTTGTGCCGTCCCGATAGACACCGAGGAGAACCCATGCCCAGCACCCTCAAAGATGTTCCAGGCTACGCCCCTCATGGTGGCGCGCTCGAGATCCGAATGGCCTCCGGCGATGACAAGCGGCGCCTGAATGGCGAGGCGGCCTCTCTTCCCACCATTGCCGCTACCAGCCGTCGTGTCCTCTCAGATCTCGAGCTGCTCGCCGGCGGAGCGGTGTCGCCGAACCGCGGATTCATGGCCGAGGCCGACTACCATTCGGTGCTCGACGACATGCGCCTCTCGAGCGGGCTCCCGTGGAGCCTGCCGATCACGCTGTCGGCGACCGAGGCCGAGGCCAAGAACCTGAAGAAGGGAAAGTCCGCCGCGATCACTCATGAGGGCCGGGTGGTAGCGGTAATCGAGGTCTGCGACATCTACTCCTTCGACGCAGACGATGAGGCGACCAAGACCTACGGGACCAGCGATCGGGAGCATCCCGGCGTCGCATACCTACACTCGCAAGGCCCCCGTTACGTGGGCGGCGAGGTGACCGTGCTCGAGAATGTCTTTGCTCATGAGTACGCCGACTACCGTCTGACCCCCCTCGAGCTTCGATCCAAGATCGCCGAGCGCGCCTGGAAGACGGTCGTTGCTTTTCAGACCCGCAATCCCATTCATCGGGCGCACGAGTACTTGACCAAGTGCGCGCTCGAGATCGTCGATGGTCTCGTCATCCACCCACTCGTCGGAGGTACCAAGGGCGACGACATCCCCGCCGAGACGCGCATGAAGTGCTACGAAGCCCTGATGGCGAACTACTACCCGCACGACCGCGTCATCCTGTCGGTTTTCCCGGCGGCGATGCGTTATGCGGGGCCGCGCGAGGCCATCTGGCATTCGCTCTTGCGCAAGAACTACGGCATGACCCACTTCATCGTCGGCCGCGACCACGCCGGAGTCGGCAGCTACTACGGAACCTACGACGCGCAACTCATCTTCGATGAATTCGAAACGGGCGAGCTGGGTATCTGGCCACTCAAGTTCGAGCACTCTTTCTTTTGCAAGGCGTGTGAAGGAATGGCATCGGGCAAGACGTGTCCACACGAGAACGATCAGCACGTCCACCTCTCCGGCACGCAGGTTCGAGAGATGCTCCAGCGCGGGGAGGAGCCGCCTTCCGAGTTCTCGCGGCCCGAAGTCGCTCGCATACTCATCGACGCCGCCAGAGCAAACCGTTAGGAGGTCGTGATGGGCTTGCTCAATAAGCTGAGGAAGAAATCTCCCGGGGCATCAACCGAAGGCGCTGCGGCCGCACCCCAGAAACGGCGCAAGGTCATGGTCATCGGTCTCGATTGCGCGCCGCCCGAGCATGTCTTCGATGAGTATGCGGGGGACATACCGAATCTCACCAAGCTGCGCGAGAATGGTTTGTGGGGGCCGCTCGAGTCGATCGTCCCGCCAATAACTGTGCCCGCATGGATGTGCATGATGACCTCGAAGGACCCCGGCACACTCGGCATCTACGGCTTTCGCAACCGTAAGGATCACTCCTACGACGGACTGTCGTTCGCCACCTCGTGGGCCGTTAAGGAACGAACGGTGTGGGACATCCTCTCGGACGCGGGCAAGGACTCGATCGTGATGTCGGTCCCGCCTTCCTATCCGCCCAAGCCCTTGAAGGGGATTCAGATCGGCTGCTTTCTCACTCCGAACGATGACGCGGAGTACACCTATCCGAAGGAGCTGAAGGCGGAGCTAAAGGATCACATCGGCGAGTACATCTTCGACGTGCGCAACTTCCGCACCGACAACACGCAATACATCCTCGACGAGTCTTACAAGATGACCGAACAGAAGTTCAAGGCGGCCGATTACCTGCTGGCGAACAAGCCTTGGGATTTTTTCATGATCGTCGAGATGGGGCCCGATCGTCTAAACCACGGCATCTGGTCGTACATCGATCCCCAGCACCCGCGCTACAAGCCGGGGAACCCCTATGAGGGCTCGCTGCGCGAGTACTACCGGTTTCTCGACGGGAAGGTGGGTGATCTGATCGATAAGCACGCCGATGAGGACACGACCGTGCTCGTCGTCTCGGATCATGGGGCTAAGGCCATGGTAGGCGGAGTGTGCTTCAACGAGTGGTTGATGAAAGAGGGCTACCTCAGCTTCGAGGGAGAGGTGCCCGCCGAGGTCACACCATTGAACAAACTCGAAATCGACTGGTCGAAGACCGTGGCGTGGGGTGACGGTGGCTACTACGGCCGCTTGTTCTTGAATGTCGAAGAACGCGAGCCGAGCGGAGTCATCCCTCAGGCCGATTACGACAAGGTGCGCGACGAGCTCGTCGCCAAGATCGAATCGATGGTCGATCACGAGGGCACGCCCCTCGGGAACAAGGCGCTCAAGCCCGAGGAGATCTACGGGAAGCAGAACGGCGTCGCTCCCGATCTGATCGTGATCTTCGGAGAGCTGAGATGGCGCTCGGTCGGATCTCTCGGCCACGGCTCGACTTACACATTCGAGAACGACACCGGGCCCGACGAAGCCAATCACGCCGAGCACGGGATCTTCATCATGAACAATGCGCCAAACCACCAGACGGGCCACAAGGAAGGTCTGCATCTGTGGGACGTGCACTCGACGATCCTGGATCTCTTTGATCTCGAGCCGGCCCCCGGCGCACTGGGTACGTCCGTCTTCAAGAAGTAGCTAAAAGGATTTCGTTCAACGAGGAGGAGTCAATGAAGCAAGCTAATCGCGAGCGCGGAGTTGTCATCTGGTTCACGGGCCTGTCGGGCTCGGGCAAGACGACCATCGCTCACATCGTGGAAGACAAGCTCATCGAGTCGGGAGTGCCCATCGAGATCCTCGACGGCGACGTCGTGCGGGCAAACCTGTCGAAGGGCCTCGGGTTCTCCAAGGAAGACCGCGACACCAATGTGCGGCGGATCGGATTCGTGGCGCACCTCCTGCAGAGGAACGGCGTTTTTGTCATCACCGCCGCGATCTCGCCCTACCAGTCCATTCGCGAGGAAGCGCGCGCGATGATCAAGGACTTCGTCGAGGTCTATGCCGACGCACCGCTCGAAGTCTGCGAGGAACGCGACGTTAAGGGCCTTTACGCCAAGGCGCGCGCTGGCGAGATCAAGGGAGTGACCGGGGTCGACGATCCCTACGAGGCCCCCGCCGGGCCCGAGGTCTACTGCAAGACCGACGATGAGACGCCCGAGGAGTCGGCGCAAAAAGTCATCGACAAGCTGGTCGAGCTCAAGTTCCTCGAGCGCTAGCGGCCCCTTGATAGATCTTCACGCCCACACCACCATCTCGGATGGAGGCGATTCTCCCCGCGCGCTCGTCGCTAAGGCGGCCCGTGCGGGCCTTAGCGTTCTCGCCGTGACCGATCATGACAACGACGCCGGCTGTAGCGAGGCCGTGGACGCGGGCCAAAAGGAGGGGATCGAGATAGTGCGCGGCGTCGAGATCTCATGCGACGTGGAAGACCTTAAAGAGCGCGGCTACCGCCCTGGTGGACGACCCACCATGCACTTGCTCGGCTACTTCATCCCCGAAGCCGACAACGCGCTGTCGGAGGCGCTGGCGGATCTCCAGTACCACCGCGCCAACCGTAATCGCCTGATGGTCGAGCGGCTCAACGAGCTCGGCATCGAGGTGACTTTCGAGGAGGTCGAGCACGAGGCCGGGGGGCCGGGCGCCCAGATCGGCAGGCCTCATTTCGCCGCCGTCCTCGTTCGTCATGGCGCCGTGCCCGATTACCAGAGCGCGTTCGATGAGTACCTCGCCAAGGGGGCCAAGGCCTATCTCGTTCGCAAGCTTTACAAGCCCGAAGACGCGGTCAAGCTCATGCTCGAGTCGGGTGTGGTGCCGGTGCTGGCGCACCCTTTCACCCTCAATCTGGAGCTACAAGAGCTCGAGCGCTTCACGGACGGGCTCGTCGTTGCCGGCCTGGCCGGGATCGAGGGGTATCACGGCGACTGGCCGGAGGCGGAACAAGGCCCGCTCAGGTCGCTCGGCGAGTCCCAAGGCTTGGTCGTGTCGGGCGGAAGCGACTATCACGGGGACATGCGGCCCGAGCGCAAGCTCCCCGGAGGAAAGCACGGCGTAACCGTCCCCGACGAGGTCATCGATCGCCTCCGAGAGGTCGCCGGCAAGCTTCCTGCGGCCGGCGCACAAGCAGAGCGTTAGTTGTTCGTCACGCGCGCCACTCGACACGACAAGGCCGACATCGAAGCCTTCCTCGAGGCCAACTGGCAAGCCTCGGCCATGGACGAGGGCCAGTTCTTCTTTGCCCGGGATGGGGGGGTGGTCGGCTGTGTTCGCTTCATCGAGATCGAACCCCAGATCCTGATCGTCGAGGACATGGTCGTCGACGAGTCCAGACGAGGACAAGGCATCGGGCGAGAGCTGCTTGAGACGGTCATGAACAGCAAGGGCGGAACGCTTTACCTGCGTTGCTTCGAGGACCTGGCCCCGTACTACGAACGGTTCGGCTTCTCCAGGCAGGAGCCCCCCAACCTGCCCCCAGCGGCCACGGCCCTATGGCGTAGCCGTGGAGACCTCTCTGGAGGCGAGACGGTCTACCTGCGGGCTCGCTGACGGGGTCAGGCGCAGTTGGGCCAGCGGTCGGATTGCCCGGCGGCTAGAAGCCGGGCCGCGGTGCGGGCCTGGGCGACTGGCTCGTAGATGCTCCCGTAGCCGTAAGCCGACCACGTAGGCTCGTCGAATTGAAAGAGCCCGTAGTAGCCCGCCGAGCTGACCGCGCCCGGATCCAGGCCCGATTCGCAGTGGGCAACCGAGACCAGATAGCCGGGGTCGAGGCCGAATTCGGTGGCGGCCGCTCCGATGATGCCGGTTATCGAACCCGAGGGGGCCGGAGTCGGAGCCTGTTCCGCAGCGACCGCCTCGGCC
>JACDBF010000429.1 GCA_013695055.1 Actinomycetota bacterium | reverse complement strand
TCGCGCGCCTCCACGAGCTTCTCGTAGCCACGATGCATGTACCCGACGATCGGCTCGGCGTGCACGAGCACCTCTCCGTCGAGCGTCGCCAGCAAGCGAAAGACCCCGTGGGTGGCGGGGTGCTGGGGGCCGACATTCAGGATCATCTCTTCGGTGGCGAGCCGTCCCTCCGACACCTCCACGGCGACCTCGGATGCATCTCTCACAGGACGGTCGGAGACCGCCATCAGCCCCTACCTCCGGCAGATGCTTCTTCCGGGTCCTTGGCTCCGGGCCACGGCTTGACGAAGCGGCCGGGGAGCTTGAATGTCTTGAGCAGCGGATGACCTTCGAAGTCCTCGGGCAAAAAGAGGTTGGACAGACCCGGATGTCCATCGAAGTGGATGCCGAACATCTCGTGCGCCTCGCGCTCCTGCCACTCAGCACCTCGGTAGACGCCCGTGATGCTCGGACACGCCGGCGCCTCGAGCTCGACCGACACATGAACGTTCACGTGCAGGACGTGCTCCGGTGAATAGACATGTACGAGAACCTCGAGGCCCCCTCCGTCCTCCACGAGCTCGCTTCTGTCCACCCCCGCGAGAAAAGTGAAGAACTTGCAAGAGAGGAACTCCACGTCTCGCAGCGCGGTCATTACTTCGACGAGGTTCTGTGGCGCACAATCGATGTCGACGTGGCCGTGGCTTAGGCGCGCCCTCGTTATCTTGCCCCCGACTGCGGCATCAACGCGGCGCAACGCCTCTTCGGGATCGAGTGACGCCATCGTCAGATGCCGCCGGCAAGACCGGTCTCGGGAATGTGCGGAATCTCGGCTCGATGACCCGCCCACTTCTCGGCGATGTCCTCTCCGGCGATCTTTTGCTGCAGCCGGATTACGCCCTGGAGAAGAGCCTCGGGACGCGGTGGGCAACCGGGCACGTAGACATCGACCGGGATGATCTGATCGACGCCTTTGGTCACCGCATAGGAATCCCAATAGGGCCCGCCACAGTTCGCGCACGAGCCCATGGAGATCACGTATTTCGGCTCGGGCATCTGGTCGTAGACGCGCTTGATCGGAGCCGCCATCTTGTCGGTGACGGTGCCCGCTACCACTAGAAGGTCGGCCTGCCGCGGTGAAGCGGGGAAAGGAATGACTCCGAAGCGGATGATGTCGAACTTGCTGGCAATGGCCGCCCCCATCTCGATCCCACAACATGCCAGGCCGAATTGCATCATCCACAGCGAGTATCGGCGGCTCCAGTTGAGCAGCCACGAGACGGGGGTGGGCAGCTTGACCTTCTCTAGGACAGCCACTCGAGCACCCCTTTCTTGATCGCATAGAGCAAGGCCAGGGCCAGGATGCCGATGAAGATGATCATCTCAATGAAAGCCTGAGTGCCCAAGCTTTCGAAGATGATGGCCCAGGGAAAGAGGAAAACGGCCTCGACATCGAAGATCACAAAGAGCAAGGCGAAGATGTAGTAGCGAACGTTGCTCTGGGCCCAACCCCTGCCGATGGGGTCGATGCCCGATTCGTAGGTGGTGTACTTCTGGACGGTGGGGACATTGGGCCGGACGAGCTTGGCGAGTTGCAGCGTTGCGCCCACGAGCGTCATGCCCGCGAGGGCGAATATGCCAATAGTGGCGTACTGACCGAAATAACCCTCAGGCACCCTTGCAACAGCTCCCACGACGGTCGGCTAAACGAAGCTCGAGTGGTCCTGCGCAGGCGCGCAAAAGCCCTGCACAGCACGGCCCAAGCTATCATGCAGGCGTTCCGGCTCCTTAGCGCGTTCGTTCGTGAATGAGTAGTCGGAACGCCCAGTCCGCGGTCTGGTAATCGCGCTCGCGCCGGGAGACTCTCAGTCGCTGTGGCGCCGCGGCAGTGGGGGCCGGGCGCCCGGCGTGGACAGGGCCCGGGCGGCGAGGTCGAGCCCCGCCCGGGCAAGGACCGGGAGATCGGATACCGACACGGGAAGCATTCCCGTGCGAAGCCGCACCGCAAGAAAGCCGGCGGCGAAAGCGTCGCCGGCGCCGGTCGCGTCGACTACCCGGGCCCGGGTTGCGGCGGGCTCGAAGTGCACCGTCGAGGACGTGGCGACCGTGCAGCCGTTACGCCCGGTCACGGCCACCCCCTTATAGAACCGGAGCAGGGAGCGGGCGGCCGACTCGTCGTCGGGGGCCC
>JACDBF010000421.1 GCA_013695055.1 Actinomycetota bacterium | reverse complement strand
GCTTGCCGTCTTCAACCTGGTGCCTCTTCCGCCCCTCGACGGCTCTCGCCTGCTCACGATCTTTCTGCCGCCCAACCGGCAGAACATCATCTATTTCTTGGATCGCTACGGCTTCGTGATCCTCCTGCTTCTTGTGCTCTTCGGCGGCATCAGCGCTCTCAACCCCATTCTGGCCCTGGTGAGGGACTTCATCCTCGGAATCGCTGCCTGACCCGCCCTACTTAGACAGGCGATCGAGCAGGGCCGAGCGATCGCCTCCGTCCTCGAAGTCCTCGAGGATGTGCGCGAGCGCGGCCCGCACGATCCGGCCCCGATCGGCCGCTATCCCGTAGTCGGCTCGCAGCCTGAGCCGCGCTCGCTCGAGAGCCATCAGATCCGCGCCGGTGCAATAGAAGGTGACCTTCTCGTCGTGCTTGGGGCTCTTTACGTTCTCATCCCCGGGCGACTCGGCGACTTGTAGCTTTGTCGACATATCGCTCGAAGCTGCGCCCTCGGCGACGCGCGGAGAGGCGCTCGAAGTGGGTCGGAAGAGCTCCTCAGCTCCCGGCAGACTGACTCGACGAGACACGCTCGATCACCTCCTGGGCTAGTTGTCGATACGCGGCCGTCCCGGGGGAGTCCGGCGCGTAGAGGTTGATTGGCCGGCCGGCGACGGGGGCCTCTGCGAAACGAATGGTCTTGCGCACGACGGTGTCGAACACCTTGTCCCCGAAGGCGTCCTTGACGCGGCCCAGGACCTCGCGCCCGTGAAGGGTGCGGCTGTCCACCATCGTCGCGAGCACACCATCAACTTCTAGTTGAGGGTTAAGCAATTCCCTGATGCGACCTATGGAGTCCATAAGCAGCGCCATGCCCCGAAGCGCGTAGTACTCGCATTCGAGCGGAATGATCACCCCATCGGCGGCCGTGAGCGCGTTGACGGTCAGCAACCCGAGCGAGGGTGGGCAGTCGATCAGGATGAAGTCGTAGAAGGGGCGCAGGGACACGAGCATCCTGCGGAGCGTGTGCTCGCGCGCCACCTCCCCCACCAGCCGCAGCTCGGCCGCCGCGAGGTCGATGTTGGAAGGAAGGAGGTCGAGATTCTCGATGTCGGTCGAGCGGATGGCATCCTCGGGCTGGCAGGCCGAGTCAAGGAGCGCCTCGTAGACCGACAGCTCGAGCCTTGCGGGCTCGATGCCGAGACCGATGGCGCACCCACCTTGGGGATCGAAGTCCACGACCAGGACCCGGCGGCCACTCTCGGCGAGGCACGCTCCGAGGCTGAGCGCGGTCGTCGTCTTGCCGACTCCCCCCTTTTGGTTGGCCAAGGCGATGACGCGCGCTTGACCAGAAGGCGCGGACACGACCCCGACATCATTCCCATCACCCTCTTCGGGCGCAAGCGTGTCCACGATGCCGGCTTGCTCCATGTTGCCCCCTGGCAAGTTATCTCTGGAGATTTATCGACAAATCCCCTTGGTTGTTGGGCGACATTACTCGACGCGCAGGTTCTTCGCCAGAACGCGAAAGCCCCCTGGGGCGGAAGGTCTCAGGCGTAGAGCAGAGAGGCGAACGATGCGCCGGGCACCGAGGTAGGGATGTCGAGCAGCTTCGCGATCGTGATCCCGCAGTCCGTGAAGGACCCCCTCACGCCGAGGTCGCGGCCGCGAGCAACGCCCGGTCCGCACACGAGCAAAGGGACGCGCTCGCGCGAGTGGTCCGTGGAGGGGGTAGTGGGATCGTTGCCGTGGTCGGCCGTGATAATCATCACGTCCGATGGCCTGAGGGCTTCGGTCAGCTCGGGCAGCCGGGCGTCGAAGGCCACCAATGCCCCGGCGTAGCCTTCGGGGTCATTACGGTGCCCGTAAGACTGATCGAAATCAACGAGGTTCGCGAAGACGAGGCCCTTGTCGACCGCGTTGGTCTCCTCGATCACCGCCTCGATGCCGTCGTCGTTGGATCTGGTGGGTCGCGAGGAGCTGATCCCCCGGCCCCCGAATATGTCCGCGACCTTCCCTACGCCCCGGACCTCGAGGCCCACGGCCACGATCTCGTCCAGCACGGTGTCTCTGGGAGGAAGAACCGAATAGTCGTGCCGGTCGATCGTTCGCTTGAAGCTGCCGGGCACCCCCTTGAAGGGACGGGCGATCACTCGGCCAACCTCGTGCTCTCCCCTGAGCCGGCGGCGCGCGATCTCGCAATAGCGATACAGCTCTTGAAGCGGAACGATGTCGATGTGCGCGGCGATCTGGAAGACGCTGTCGCCGGAGGTGTAGACGATCGGCTTGCCGGTCTCCATGTGCTCGCTGCCGAGCTGCTCGATGATGGCCGTGCCGGAGGCCGCGCAGTTGCCCAGGGATGGTCTGCCGATCTCCTTTTCGAAACCCTCGATCACGGCCCTGGGAAAACCATCCGGATAGAGGGGAAAGGGCCGCTCGAGGATCACCCCTGAGATCTCCCAGTGCCCGGTGGTGGTGTCCTTCCCCGGCGAGCGCTCCACCATCGCCCCAAAGCAGCCCCGGGGTTCGTCGACCGGTTCGATTCCGGCCGCCGCTACCACCCTGCCGAGCCCGAGAGCCTCGAGGTTCGGGAGGTCGAGCCCTCCCACGGCCTCGGCTATGTGCGGGAGGGTTGCGGAGCCTTCGTCTCCAAAGTCCGCAGCGTCGGGCGCATCGCCGATACCGACCGAATCGAGAACGATCAGGATGACGGCGCGCGCCGAAGCCGTCACGCCACGGCTTCGGCTTGCTTACAGGACATGCACAGCCGGGCCGCCGGCATCGCCTCGAGCCGTTCGGGGCCTATCTCGTCGCCGCACCTCTCGCAGATGCCATAGACCCCGGCGTCGAGGCGTTCGAGCGCGGCCCAGACTTCGGCCCGGTGGGCGTGCAGCTGCTCCATATGAGAGATGAGCTCGGATCGCTCGGCGGTCGCATGCGCGGAGTCGGCAAATCCCTCGTCCACCGACACCTCGACCTCATCTCCCTCGATGGAAGCTCCCTGCTCATGGAGCTGTGAGTCGATGGAGGAGAGCTGTTCCTCGAGCCGGGCGTGCTCCTCCGCATGTTCTCTTTGCTGAGCCATAACCTAAAGATAGTGGGTCGGGGTGCCCTTAGCCGCCCGGCTCGGTAGAGTCCTGCGCGCGACGGGCACAATCCGGTACGTGTAAAGGATTGGATGAGACTTCCAGAGTTCAACCTCGAGCGCTTTTTCGCCAGGTGGGAGCCGAGCGTCCCCGCTCTGCTGTGCGCATCGGACGCCGAGTCGTGGAGCATGAGCGAGCTGCTGGCGACGGCCGACCATGGGACCCTGGCGCTGTGGGACGAGCTGAGCCTTGGGTACACCGAGACGCGAGGGCATCCGGAGTTGAGGGAGGAGATTGCGCGCCTTTACACATCGGTCGACTCCGACGACGTTCTCGTCTTCAGCGGAGCGCAAGAGGCGATCTTCGCGCTGCTGAACGTTCTCCTTGATCCCGACGATCACGCCGTCGTGGTGTGGCCTGCATATCAATCGCTCTACGAAG
>JACDBF010000417.1 GCA_013695055.1 Actinomycetota bacterium | reverse complement strand
GCGCGCTGGTTCAGCGCGCCGAGGGGGTCTTGGGAGTGAGATGGAGCTCGGCCCACACGTAGGAAGAGGCCACGTCGATGGCTGTGTATTGCCACAGCGTGCCCTTGGCGCCCGACAGTCGCCCGATGCAGAAGCAGTCCATCTGGACCAGTTCCCCAGGGCGATCGACGTCGATGTGGCGCTCCGGTGGTGGCTTTTTCTCGATCGGCTCGGGCGGCGCGGCGTAGCCAGCGACCAGGCCGAGGCGCTTGGCCTTGGTGTTGAGCCCGTGACGCCCTAAGCACCTTGTGAACCCCTTGGGGGAGATCTTGAAGCCACCCCACTTGCATTGTTATTGAGCGATGACGCGATCAGCGCCCCGACGCCGGAAAGTGAGCGCGATTAGAGCGCCCTGGTGAGATAGCCCCAGGCTCCCGTGATCGACGATCACCGAGTAATTGATTAGAACGACCACGGTCCGTGCAAATGACCAGCAGCGCACATAGAGCACATAGAGACCAGGCGAGCCGGGCGGCCGTCCGGTTGTTCATCTTTCCCTGCTCGTCACAGGCTTCGGGCGGGACGAAGGATGTTGCAGCCACAACGAGGCATGCTTGGGTTGCAAGGTGACTCTGATAACCGTCAGTAGGTCGGCGGTCGATGCGTCGAGATCAACTTCGTTCCTCAATCGAGCCGAGAAGTCCTCCAAGGTCTTCGACGCGTCGTACTTAGCGCGGTAGAAGCGCCGGTCGATGAAAGTTTGGAGTCGTCCGCGCGCGGGCTGGAACGCGGCCGCCACCGCAAGCGTGGAGGCCGCCACCACCAGGCTGTTGCTCTCCTGACCCGGAGTGACTTCGCGAAGGAGTCCACCTGCTCCGAAGATACCGGCTATGTAAACGAGAATCAGGACCCCGGTGAGAGACCCATAGACAAGCGCGCGGTTGATGAGCAGATCGATGTCGTAGAGCCGGTGTTTGAGGATGGCGATGCCAATGGCAACGGGAATCAGCAACACGGCGACCATGGGGATGAAGAAGGCCACTACGTCGTAGGCGGCATCATTCTCTTTCAGGAAGCTGCTCCCCACGATGTTGCCGAAGAATGTAACCAAGAGCAGCCCGATCGCAGATACAACCCATTTGATCTGCTGGCGTTCCTCGGTACTGGCGGTGCGAAATCCGACCAAGCGAGAGACGACACCCAAAAGAGCCAGGAACACGAGAAGCGTCCCCGAGATCGTGAATACAGATTCGAGCCCCGGTTCCGCTCCTTGTAGACCAAGCGGGTTATCGGCGAGCGCCACGCCGTCGAGTGCCACTCCGTCGATTGGCCCCGGCGTGAGCGCGAGCGCGAGGGTTTGGATGGCGGATAACGTGATCGCGGCCCGCACCAATGGTCGTCCCCATCGTCGAAGCGGAGGGCGGCCGCTCGGGAAGAGGATCAACACGAGCGCGAACGCCAGGAAACCCGGCAGCGTCAGCCACGAGGAGAGCCACGCCATCGCGCGGCCGAGGGGCAACGATCCGGGACGCTCCCCAAGTGAGAAGACGGCGTATTCCTGCGCGAACAGGCCGAGCCCGATGGACAACCCCGTCCCGAGGAGGAGCCAGCCGATGGGGTTCGAGGATCGCCTGGCGGCGACGGCGCCGCCAACCAAAGAGGTCACCAGGAGCCAAAGTCCGATGACTAGGATCCCCGACAGGGACGGGCCGTTCCAGGCGAGCGCGACCATCAGCGTTATGGCGGCCGCGTTGATGGCCACGAGCAGTGAGGCAAGCCGGCCGGCGGTGCGGGACTTCACAGGGCCATTCTGACCTTAGTCCGTCCGACAAACGTTACGAGCAGGCGCAGACAGAAGAATTCCAGGGTGGTTCCCGCCCCCGTTTATTGGATCGTGAAGCCGTCACCCACGCGCACTCGTCCGGCCCGGGAAACCAGGGCATAGACGCCGAAAGGCAGGGCGGCCTTGCCCACGGGGCCTGCGTGGATGGTGGTGCGATAGCGCCCGATCGCATGAAGGGTCTTGAAGTCCCGTCGACCCGTCACGGGGCTGAGTGTGGTCGCCACGCAGCGTGGGATTGGGCCCGTGATGTCCAGAGCCGCGTCCCCCACATGCAGAGTCCGTCCGTACCACTCGTCTTCCTGATGAGCCGAGATGCCGTCCAGCAGAAAAGTGGCCCGGAAACGATCTGGATCGAGGGAGGGAGTCTCGAGCTCGTCGGCCAGTCTTTGGACCGAGGCCACCGACATGAGGGTGATCGGTTGGACATCCAGCCCTCCGCCTTGATCCTGCGACAGCACGAGCTGCACCGGCCTCCCCATGTAATCGCTCAACGCTCCCGCCCACGGTCCCGAAACGACTCGACCCGCGACGGCGTGGCCGTCCCAAGCGGACACCTGAACATTGCCGGCGAGACTCACAGATCCTGAGGTTGTCGAGCCTTCGGGGAAATGAAGATCCAATGTTTCAGGATCCATCTTCCAGTCCGCCACGAGCGCGGGTAGCCCGGCTACCTCGGCGCCCAGCATCTTGGACTCTTCGTCGATCAAGAAGAACCGGCGGTCGCCCGCGGCGCCGTGGGCGGTGATCATGATTTCGCTGGGACAGAGAAGCCTCATCCCTTTTACGGGCGCAATGCCTAGTCGTCGCACGACGCCGATTTGGGAAGGGCGCTCACCAGCAATCTTTTCGGTTTTGATCACCTAGTCAACTCCGCGGTGGATGGACGTCCATTCTCAAGCATTACCGATCGGGAGCGAGGGTGCGCCTGGATATGCTCCGGTCATGAGAAAGGTCGGTGCCGACGCGCGCCCACCCCCGCA